>JANMIX010000461.1:0-3323 GCA_031376015.1 Acidimicrobiia bacterium
TTCGGCCCGGTCCTGAGCGTGATCGAGGCCGACGACCTCGACGACGCGATCGCCATCGTGAACGGGGTCGAGTACGGCCTGTCGGCCTGCATCTACACCCGAGACATCAACACCGCTCTCTACGCGGTGGAGCGGCTCGACACCGGCATCGTGTACGTGAACGCGCCGACCATCGGTGCCGAGATCCCGCTGCCCTTCGGCGGCAACAAGCACACCGGGAACGGGTTCCGCGAGGCCGGTACCCGCGGGATCGAACAGTTCAGCCAGGTCAAGACGGTCTACATCGACTACTCCGGCCGGCTGCAACGCGCCCAGATCGACAACCGGGAGGCCATCGGATGAATCCCGCCGCAGCCCACACGGACGCCGCGCTCCATCCGGCGTCCACCATGGCCACCAACGCGGCCGGCATGGCCCGCTACGACGACGCCATGGCCGGGGTGCTGCCCGGCTACTTCGACATCGTCGCCGACCACGGCGAAGGCATCTGGCTCTTCGACGTGGAGGGCAACCGCTACCTCGACCTGACGGCCGGCATCGCCGTCGCCACCACCGGCCATTGCCATCCCCGGGTGGTGGCCGCCGTCGAGGCGCAGGCCCGCCGTCTCCTTCACACCTCGGTGGTGACCCGTAACGCTCCGGCGGTGGCCCTGGCCGAACGGATCGGCGCCCGCACCCCGTTCCTCGACCAGCCCCAGGTGTTCTTCTGCAACTCGGGTGCCGAGGCGGTGGAGGGTGGTCTCAAGCTGGCCCGCCGGGTCACCGGCCGGCCCGGCATCGTGGCCTTCGAAGGCGCATTCCACGGCCGAACCCTGGGAGCCACTTCGGTGACCACGGCCAAGCAGCACTACCGGGAGGGGTACGGACCGCTCGTGCCCGAGGTGCTCATCGCGCCCTATGGCAACGTCCCCGACGCCCTGGAGGCCCTGGACGCCCTTCTCGACGCCCGCACCGACGCCGAGGACCGCTCGACGATCGCCTGCATGCTCGTCGAACCGGTGCTGGGCGAAGGGGGCTACGTGGTGCCCCCCGTGGCGTGGTTGGAAGGGTTGCGCCAGCGTTGCGACCGGCTCGGTGCGCTGCTGATCTTCGACGAGGTCCAGTGCGGGGTCGGCCGTACCGGGCGGTTCTTCGCCGCCGAACGATTCGGGGTCCGCCCCGACGTGGTGCTCTTTGCCAAGGGCATCGCCTCGGGCCTTCCCCTGGGCGGGTTGGTCGCCTCCCGGGCGCTGCTCGAGCAGTGGCCGGTCGGGGCGCATGGCTCCACCTTCGGCGGGAACCCGGTGTCGTGTGCGGCGGGGCTGGCGACCATAGAGGTGATCGACGAGGAGCACCTCTGCGACCGGGCCGAGCGGCTGGGAGAGATCGGGATCGGCCGCCTGCGGGCCGCCGGCGCCGCCGATCCGCGGCTGGTGCGCGAGGTGCGCGGCATCGGCCTGATGATCGGCATCGAGCTGGCCAGTGGCGACGACGCGGCTCGGGTCCAGCAGCGCTGCTTCGCCGAGGGCGTACTGGTCCTCAACTGCGGACCGCACGGCGAGGTTCTGCGGCTCTGCCCCGCGCTCACCATCACCGACGCCGAATGGGACCACGGGCTCCGGGTCCTCACCGCCGCGCTGGCAGACTGACCCGGTCCATCTGAATCACCGACCGGGGTCTGGCCCCCAAGGATGCCGATGAGCTTCGAGCCCCTACACCTGCCCCCCGACGGACTCGACGCTCCGCCACTGGTCATTGTCGTCGGCCAGGGCACGGTGGTCATCGACGCACCCGAGCCGGTGCCGCAGGACGGCCACTTCCTGGGTCTCCTGCACGGGCGCCCGGCGTGGGCCATCGACGATCCGTCCGCCCCAGGCGATCACCTGATGATGCTCTGGAGCGCGGTCGATGAGCTCACCTGGACCCTGGCGGGCCGAGCGGTCCAGCTGGTGGAGTGGGCCCGCACCCACCGCTTCTGCGGCCGTTGCGGGACGCCCACCGAACCCGCCGGGGGTGAACGGGCCATGCGGTGTCCGGCCTGCTCCCTGCTGGCCTTCCCCCGCCTCGCCCCCGCCGTGATCACCCTGGTGACCCGCGACGACGGCTGCGCCCTGCTGGCGCGGGGCCGATCCTTCGGCATGCCCATGTACTCGTGCCTGGCCGGGTTCGTCGAGCCGGGCGAGACCCTCGAGCAGGCGGTGCACCGCGAGGTCGCCGAGGAGGTGGGCATCCGCCTCCGCAGTGTGCAGTACTGGGGCAGCCAGCCGTGGCCGTTCCCCCATTCGCTGATGGTGGGGTTCACCGCCTCCTACGAGAGCGGCGAGCTCGTGTTGGACGAGAGCGAGATCGTCGACGCCAACTGGTACCGGCCCGACGACCTGCCCAACATCCCTCCGGGCATGTCCATCGCCCGCCGGCTCATCGACGACTGGCTGGCCCGGTCCGTGTGAGCCTCCTCGGCGACCTGGCCGACATCGTGGGCGGGGTCCACGTCGTGGTGGATGCCGAACGCAACTCGGCTCACTGCATCGACTGGACGGGCCGATTCCGAGGCGAGACCCCCGCGGTGGTCCGCCCCGCCGACGCCGCGGAGGTGGCCGCGGTGCTGCAGGTCTGCGCCCGCCACGGCGTCGCCGTGGTGCCCCAGGGTGGCAACACCGGACTCGTCGGAGGCAGCGTCCCTCTCCACGGCGAGGTCGTGGTGAGCCTGACCCGGCTGCAGCACTGCGTCGTGGATGCCGTCGCCCAGCAGGCCACCGTGGGAGCGGGGGTGACCATCGCCGCACTGCAGGCCGCAGCCGAAGCCCACGGCCTCGCCTACGGCGTCGACTTCGCCGCCCGCGACACGGCGACGGTCGGCGGGTCGGTGGCCACCAACGCCGGCGGCATCCGCATGCTGCGCCACGGCGACACCCGGGCCCAGGTCCTCGGGGTCGAGGCGGTGCTGGCCGACGGATCGATCATTCGCCGGTTGTCCGGGCTCGAGAAGGACAACACCGGTTACCACCTCGCCGGGCTGCTGTGCGGCAGCGAGGGCACGCTCGGCGTGGTGACCGACGTGCGGCTGCGGCTGGTGCGACGCCATCCGCAACGCTGCGTGGCCCTGGCCGGTTTCGCCACCGTGGCGGCGGCGGTGCAGGCGGCCGCCCAGCTGCGCCGGGAATGCGAGACCCTCGACGCGGTGGAACTCATGCTGGCGCCCGGCATGGCGCTGGTGGCCTCCCGGTTGGCCGTGGCACCGCCGGTGGCGGCGCCGGCGGTGCTCCTCGTCGAGGCGGCCGCCGCGGAGGACCCCACCGCATCGCTGGCGGCGCAGCTCGACGCGCTGGGGGAGTCGCCGCTAC
>JANMIX010000494.1:0-2612 GCA_031376015.1 Acidimicrobiia bacterium
CACGGCGGGAGCGGCATCGACGATCCGCTCCAGAAGTTCCTCGCGGCTCAATGAACCCACCGGTTCTTCGCGGCCGCCCGATCCCACGTCCACTCGGATCGACGCTAGCCCTCCGGACCCGGTGCCGCTCACCCTGATGAAGTGGTCGTCATCCAGTCGCACACGGTGCGGGCGAGTGCCGGTCCGCAGTCCTCCTGGAGGAAGTGCCCGCCGCCCTCGATGGTGGTGTGGGGCTGGCCCGCACACCCGGGCACCAGCTTCAACAGCGTTCGTTCCGCACCGGCCGTGATGGGGTCGCGGTCGCTAAACGCACACAGGAACGGACGCTCGAAACGTTGCAAGGTCTCCCACGCGGCGCGGTTCGGCTCCGCTGCCGGGTCCTCTGGCGAGGCGGGCACGAGGAGCGGGAACTGGCGGGCGCCCTCCTTGAACGACTCATCGGGGAAGGGGGCGTCGTAGGTCGCGATGATCTCAGGGGCGAGGTCGCTCTGGCACCCGCCCTTCACGATGCTGCCGACGTGGAACTCGGGCGTCGTCTGGCTGAACTCGCGCCACATCCTGAACGCCTCGCCGGGATCGCGGTCGCCGGTGGGAAGGAAGGTGTTTGCCGCGCACACCCTTGCGAACCGGTCCGGCTCAGCCGCCACCAGCCGCAGCCCGATGAGCCCGCCCCAGTCCTGGCAGACCAGGGTGAGGCCCCGCAGGTCGAGGCGGTCGAAGAGCGCTTCATGCATCCAGTCGACGTGGCGCTGGTAGGTGTACTCGGTGCGAGGTGTGGGCTTGTCGCTGCGGCCGAAGCCGGGCAGGTCGGGGGCCACGCACCGATGCCCGGCCGCGGTGAACACCGGGATCATGTGCCGGTACAGGTAGCTCCACGACGGCTCCCCGTGCAGCAGGAGGAGGGTCTCCCCGCTGGGGGTGACACCGGCATCGGGCCCCACATCGAGGTAGTGCACCCGCAAGGTGTCGGCCGAACCGTCGCCAGCGGCAACCTCCACGTAGTTCGGAGCCCACGGGTAGCCGGGAATTTCGGTGAAGCGTTCATCAGGCGTGCGCAGGATCTGCATCGGTGCTCCTTGCTGGCGGGCGGGGGTGACCCTAGCCAGCTTCCGTGTCCGCCAACTCTGTGTCCTTTGGCGGAGGTCGAGGCGACGTGCGATCAGCTCACGATCATCCGGGCGGATCGCGTGGTGGAGAGCGGCGCCCTGGCCCACCTCCGCCATCTGAAGCGCACGTTCGTGTCCGCACTCGCCGGCACCGGCGCCCTTCTCCGTCGTTTCGGCGCCGTGTTCGTCGCCCTCCTCGCCGTGGTGTTGGTGGTCCGCCACACGCGTGCGACGAGGAGGCGGGTCGCAGTGAGTTGATCGGGGCCACCGTGACCGCTCGCCTGGCGCCGCTGACGGCTGCGCTCGCCCTCGTGGTGCTCACCAACCTGGTGATCGCCGTGGCCACGGCCACCTCGTTGGCCGGCGACAGCCGTGGCCACGTTCCGTGATCAGCCTTCGCGTCACACCCTCTCCGTAGGATCGCCAAGATGGAAACGAGTCCCCTGCCACCGCTCACCGGGGATCCGAACGTGCCGGCCGATGCCGTCGGGTTGGTCATCGGCACCGAGGACGCCACCCCGCTGGAGTTCTGGGTGGCCCTGCGGCCGGGTTTCTTCCTCCAACTCGACGACGTGGTGGCGCTGACGCGCGAGTTGCCCGACGGGCGCACCCTGCAGATCTATGGCGTGGTCAGCCAGGTCCGCACCCGTCATGACGGCCTCCGTTTCGACAGCGACGTGTTCCTGGTGGCCGACGGGGTGCTGCCCGCCGAGGTCAGCGAGGCCGCCCAGATCCAGGTCACCGCCATCGAACCCGAGGTGTTCGTGCCGCCCCGGCCCGGCGAGGTGGTGCGCAAGGCCAGCGGCGAGGTGCGTCGCGTCGCTCTGCAGTTCGACCGGATGTCGAACGCGCTGCCCTGCGGTTTGTCCCGCGACGGCGAGCCCTCGTTCCTCAACGTCGACTTCATCGACGGCACCAAGGGCGCCCACATCAACATCTCCGGCGTTTCCGGCGTCGCCACCAAGACCAGCTACGCCATGTTCCATTCGGCCGCGCTGGGGCCCGAGGCCCACAACACCCGGGCCCTGGTGTTCAACGTCAAGGGCGAGGACCTGTTGTTCCTCGACCATGCCAACACCGACCTGGCGGCCGACCAGCACGAGCGCTACCGCGCACTGGGTCTGCCGGTCGGCACGTTCAACGATGTGGCCTTCTTCGCCCCGCCGCGTCGTGACGATCCCGAGGCCGCCCCGCAGGTGGGCTCGCGGGGCGCGGGGGTCACCTCGTTCTTCTGGACCGTGCGCGACTTCTGCAGCCTCGAGTTGCTGCCCTTCCTGTTCGCCGACGCCGAGGACGACCGCAGCCAGTACACGATGGTCGTGGCCACCGTCACCGCCGAACTGCGTCGCGTCGGCCTCGCCGCCACTGGCACCGACGGGGCGATCGTGGTCGACGGCAACCGCATCACCACCTTCGAGGCATTGGTGCGCACCATCGAAGCGAAGGTGCAGCCCGACGATGCCGGTGAGGGCGCGTGGGCACCGCGAGCAGTGGGCATCGGCACCA
>JANMIX010000546.1:0-1566 GCA_031376015.1 Acidimicrobiia bacterium
GCGATCCCGCCGACATGTCGGCGGTCGTGGCGACCCGTTGTCCGGCCTGTGGTGAGGGTTGTACCGCCGTCGTGCGCTTTGGACCCGAGGCCGGTCCAGTGGACGGCGCCTTTCTGCAAGCGGCGCAGGACGGGCGAGGCATGGCGGCGGTGCCGCTGGCCCGGCCTCCCTCCAGCCTCCCGGGCGATACGGCGCGGTAGCTGACCGCTCGGCTGGCGTGTCTGGCGGGCACAGCGACGCGCGACGCTGGGGCTTTGCCCCATCGCGAAGGAGTACGCATGCCCGGGTCTTACGAGGAGTTCAGCGAACTGGCCATCGATCGGCCCGCGCCGGGGGTGCTGCGAATCACGCTCGACGCCCCAGGGCTCAACGCGGTCAACGAGGTCGCCCACCGCCAACTGGCCGATGTGTGGTTGACCGTGGACCGGGATCCCGACACCAACGTGGTGCTGCTGCGCGGCGCGGGGACGGCGTTCTCCGCGGGCGGGAGTTTCGAGCTGCTCGACGCGCTCATGTCGGACCACTCGGTGCGCACCCGTGTCCTCCGAGAGGCCCGAGACCTTGTGTTCAACGTCATCAACTGCTCCAAGGTCGTGGTCAGCGCCATCCACGGCCCCGCCGTCGGTGCCGGGCTGGTGGCCGGACTCCTGGCGGACGTCTCGGTGGTGGGCCGTACGGCCCGCATCATCGACGGCCACACCCGCCTCGGTGTGACCGCAGGCGACCACGCCGCCATCTGCTGGCCGCTGCTGTGCGGGATGGCCAAGGCCAAGTACTACCTGCTGACTTGCGATCCCCTCACGGGGGAGGAGGCTGAACGGATCGGCTTGGTGTCGTTGTGCGTCGAGGACGACGAGGTCCAGGATCGGGCCATGGCGGTGGCGGTGCAACTGGCCGGCGGGGCGCAGAGCGCTATCCGTTGGACGAAGCAGACGCTCAACAACTGGTACCGGGCCCAGTCGGCCATCCTCGACGCCAGTCTGGCCTATGAGTTCTACGGGTTCGGGGGTCCCGACGCCCGCGAAGGCCTGCAGTCACACGTGGAGAAGCGAGACCCGGTGTTCGGCGCTGCCGACCACTGAGCGCACCAGGTGCACCGGTGCGCCCGCGTGGGTGGTGGGGTGCAGATCAGGCGACGTTCATGAGGCGGCCGAGGTTGCCGCCCATCACCTTGGCCACCGCATCGTGGGGGAGGCCCGTCAGTTCGTCGACGAAGCTGACGGGGTCGGCCAGACCCTCCGGGTGCGGGTAATCCGAACCGAACAGGACGTTGTCCACCCCGAGCAGATCGATGAGACCCACCGGGTCTTCTTCGTGGAAGGGATGGACGAACACGTTGCGCTTGTCACGCCGGCGAGCTTCGCCGACTTCAACACCGAATGGTGCGCCTGATCCGAGGCGTACAGCACGCCGCGGCGAATCTCCGCGCCGAGGTGGCGCTCCCTCGCGCAGACAATGGCGTTGAACGTCGCCATCGAGCCGCCGGTGGTGAAGAGGCCGCGCGCCTCGGTCGGAAACCCCATCCACTCGCGCAGCCAGTCGATTGCGTTGGCCTCGAGCTGGACG
>JANMIX010000500.1:0-3764 GCA_031376015.1 Acidimicrobiia bacterium
ATGCTTCATGTCTTCGCCGCCGAGGGCGGCTACCAGGAGTTCGTTCTCGGCGACGCCGAGAAGCTGTGGCTCCTCTTCTCGGCCGCCAGCGCGCTACTCGCCATCGGCGTGGGCTTCTTCCTCATGCGAGGAGTGCTCGCCGCCGACCAGGGCACGCCCAAGATGATCGAGATCGCGAAGGCGATCCAGGAAGGCGCACTCGCCTACCTGAAGCGCCAGTTCAAGACGATCGGCGTCATCCTCATTCCCCTGGCGTTCGTGGTCTTCTTCACCTCCACGAAGGTGATCAACCCGCATACTGGCAAGGAGGCCCTTTCGTTCGGGGCGTCGGGCATCTTCCGAACGCTCGCTTTCGTAGCCGGCGGGTTCCTGTCTGGGCTGACCGGCTACATCGGCATGACGCTGGCCACCCAAGGCAACGTGCGTACCGCCGCGGCCGCCCCGCAACGGCTCGATGCCCGCCGCGCTGGAGGTGGCGTTCCGCACCGGCGGCGTGGCCGGCATGTTCACCGTGGGCCTCGGCCTGCTCGGAGCCACCGTGATCATCACGGTGTTCCAGAACACGGCGTCAGCCATCCTGATCGGCTTCGGGTTCGGCGGCTCGCTGCTGGCCCTGTTCCTGCGGGTGGGCGGCGGCATCTTCACCAAGGCGGCCGACGTGGGCGCCGACCTGGTGGGCAAGGTCGAAGCAGGCATCCCCGAAGATGACCCCCGTAACCCCGCCACCATCGCCGACAACGTGGGTGACAACGTGGGCGACTGCGCCGGTATGGCCGCCGACCTCTTCGAGAGCTACGAGGTCACCCTCGTGGCCTCCATCATCCTGGGCGTGGCTGCCTTCCACTCGATCTACCCGAACGACCCGTCCAAGTGGGCGCTCGGTCTGACGTTCCCTCTCGTGGCCCGGGCAATCGGCGTGCTGGCCTCCATCGTGGGCGTTTTCGCAGTGAAAGCCCGGGAAGGCGAGACCAATGCCCTGAAGCCCATCAACCGCGGCTTCCTCACCGCCGGCCTCCTCACAGTGGTGGGGACAGGCGCCGTCGCGCTCGGCTACGTCGGCAACGACGACGCCGGGGCCACCACGTCCAACGTCGGCTGGCGTGTCTTCGCCGCCGTAGTCATCGGCCTCGTCCTGGCCCAGGCTCTCAGCCGGCTGACCGAGTACTTCACCTCCACGCACACCACCCCCGTGCGTGACATCGCCGAGGCGGCCCGCACCGGCCCGGCGACCACGGTGCTCTCCGGCATCGCATCGGGCCTCGAGTCGTCCGTCTACGCCATCATCCTCATCGCCGTGGCGCTGGGAGCGGCCATCGGCTTGGGCGACGGGAACCTGCAGTTCAGCTTCTACCTCGTCGCCCTGTGTGGCATGGGCATGCTGGCCACCACCGGGGTGATCGTGTCCGAGGACACCTTCGGCCCGGTCTCCGACAACGCAGCCGGCATCGCCGAGATGTCGGGCGAGTTCGACGGCGAGGCCGAGAAGATCATGGTGAGCCTCGACGCGGTGGGCAACACCACCAAAGCCGTCACCAAGGGCTTCGCAATCGGCTCGGCCGTCATCGCCGCGGTGGCGCTGTTCGCCAGCTTCATCGAGACCATCGGTTCCGAACTCGACCTGCGCTACACCGATGTGTTCACGCCGGCCAAGGACTCGGTGGGCAAGATCGGCGACCTGGTGACGGGCTCGGACTTGTTCCGCCATCCGCTCACCCAGATCAACGTGGCCGACCCCAAGACGTTCATCGGCTTGCTCATCGGCGGGTCGATCGCCTTCATGTTCTCGTCGCTCGCCATCCGCGCCGTGGGACGCACGGCCGGTGTGGTGGTGCAGGAGGTGCGCCGCCAGTTCGCCGACGGCAAGATCATGTCGGGCGAGAAGCAGCCCGAGTACGGCCCCGTCATCGACATCTGCACGGCCGCCTCCCTTCGGGAACTGGCCACCCCGGCCCTCCTGGCCGTGTTGACGCCGGCCATCATCGGCTTCGGCATCAACTATCTGGCACTCGGCGCCTTCCTGGCCGCCGTCATCCTCACGGGCCAGCTCATGGCCAACTTCCTGTCGAACTCGGGCGGCGCCTGGGACAACGCCAAGAAGTACATCGAGGATGGCAACGAGGGTGGCAAGGGCTCGGAAGCCCACAAGGCCGCCGTCATCGGCGACACCGTGGGTGACCCGTTCAAGGACACCGCCGGACCCGCCCTGAACCCGTTGATCAAGGTGATGAACCTGGTGTCGCTGCTGATCCTGCCGGCCGTCATCAGCCTGCAGGACAACGGCATCCGCTACGTCATCGCCGGGGGGTGCATCGTGATCCTGATCGGGGCCGTCGCCTTCTCGAAGCGAAAGACGCAGGCCCTCGACGCCAACATCGGCCCGGCGGCGGTCGCCGTTCACTGAGGTTGTCGACGCTCGGCGAGCGTCGTCTGAAGGAGTCGACACAGCCTCCGGCCTTCGGGCCGGGGGCTGTGTTCTTTTTCACCCAAGGAGGAGAATCACCCGATAAGGGCGAAGATTGTCGTAATCCCCCTACGAGGCGTGCGAACGCGTCCGTACCAGACAGGAGACGCCACCATGCGCCGACCGTCCAAGCTCGCCGTCACCGGCATCGCATTCCTACTACTGGCCGGCGGCAGCGCCGTCGCCTTGGCCCAGCCACTGGGCACCGCTCCAGCCACCTCGACACCGAGGGGCCTCGCCTCGCTCGTGGCCCACGCCTCGACCACCGGCAACGTGGTCGGCATCGCCGAGACCTCGACGGTGCCCAGCGCCACCGATGTGGCCCGCTTGCAGGCCCTGGGCCTCAAGGTCAGCGCCATGCGCCAGCTGCCCCTGGCGGTCGTGACCGGCCCGCTGTCGGCCATGCGGGCCGCCGTGGCCACCGGAGCCGCCACCGACGTCTACCCCAACGAGCAGTACCACTACATGGCCGACAGCGCGGTGCGCGACCGCGCCAGCGCGGATGCCATGGGCACGGCTGCCGCCCGCGCCGCCGGCTACACCGGAAAGGGTGTCACCGTGGGGGTCGTGGACTCGGGTTGCGACGCCCGCCATCCCGATCTCGCCCAGCGCGTGGTGCACAACTTCTCGGTGGTCGGCCCTGAGTACCTGAACCAGCCCCCCGATCCCCAGAAGTACAACGACTCGCCCGCCACCGTGGTCGTCGACCAGGGCCGCGGCTCGAACACCGACGTCCTCGGCGGCCACGGCACCCATGTGGCCGGCATCATCGCGGCCGACGGACACACCTCCCCGGACCACATCGGCGTGGCGCCCGACGCCCATCTCGTCTGCTACGCCATCGGGGAGGTCCTCTTCACCACGACCGTCGTGTCGGCCTACGACCACATGCTCGACCAGCCCGGAATGCTCGGCATCAAGGTCATCAACAACTCGTGGGGCAACAACTGGCAGCAGTTCGACCCCAACGACCCGGTCAACGTGGCCACCAAGGCCGTCACCGACCGGGGCGCCCAGGTGGTGTTCGCCGCCGGCAACGCCGGCTCGGGGAACTGGGAAGGGTCGCTGAACGAGTTCTCCCAGGCCCCATGGCTCCTCTCGGTGGCCTCTGAGACCGTCGATCACCACCGCTCGGACTTCTCCTCCAACGGCCTCATCTTCGACAACTCGCTGCCGGTGGCACTACCGGCCAACGGTCACAACACCTTCGACGGTGACCGGGTCGGCCTCTACCACCCCGACGTCATGGCGCCCGGCGAGGACTTCAGCTCCTGCTGCAACCCCTTCGGCACCGTCACCGGGC
>JANMIX010000638.1:0-2831 GCA_031376015.1 Acidimicrobiia bacterium
CGCCATCAGCACCCAGCCCATCGTGGGCCGAGTGAGCTGGGCCCGCCAGTCCTTGCGCAGTTGCTGACCGTCGACGATCACGACCTTCACTTCGTCGGTCATGGTTTCGGTCACCTTGTTCCTCCATGCGTCACTACCCGCGCCAGGCGAGCCAGATTGAGCCTGCTACCCAGCGCGCAGCCGATCAGGCTGAGCGTCCAGGCCAGGTAGAACCATTTCAGGTCGTACGGGTTGATCGATCCGATGAGCTGACCGGCGAGGCCACCACCGGTGTTGCTGCTGCCGCCCACGAAACGGCCGGGCGTGCCGGGGGTGCCGGGGATGACCTCGCCTGGGTTGCCGGGGGTCCCGGGGATCTCCGATCCACCGCCCTGGTTCTGATCAATGCCACCGACCGTTGTGCCCGGCTGAGTGGTGGGCGTCGGGAACGTGACATCGGGTGCCTGGAAGGCGTAGGCGTGCGATCCGGCGACCCCGATGATCATGGTGAGCTTGGGGCTCACGCCGGTGACCGAGTCGGTGGCCGGGAAGAGCTCGATCAGCAGGCCGTTCACGGAGGCCGACGCGCCGGAGTCGTCGACGGACTTCGACGTACCGAGCGTGCGCACCGAGCCGCGGACGGTCTGCAGAAGAGGGCTGGTGGAGGTGCCGATGCCGCCGAGTGCGTCGCCGCCCTGGGCATTGCCGCCGAAGTTCACGCCCTTGTCGCCGATGGCGATGGGCACGCCGCCAAGGGTGGCGCCCTGGATGTCGAAGGTCACCTGGTTGTCGAACTTGCCGGCGCCGTTGGCCCGGCTGACGGTGTGGGATTCGACCGAGTCGATGTGCAGGGCACCGCCGGCATTGATGTCGCTGGCGCCCGAGATCGACTCGCTCACCAGACGTCCCTCACCGTCGAAGTACATCTTGTTGCGGGCGAAGGAACTGCCGGTGGTGGCAATGGGCTGGGCGGACGGCCCGAACGCGTTGCCGTGGTCCACCGCGTCGGCGGTGACCTTGTCGCGACCCGCGTGCACGCGGGCATCACCGGCGGAGGTCTGGGTGGGCCCGACGGCCACGGTGTCGCCGTTGGCGGTGGCAGTGCTGTCCTGGTTCAGCGTGTTGCCCCGCGCGGCCAGCGGATACGGCGGCGGGAAGCCGGGGAACTGGGCGCACGGGAGCCCGGCGGTACAGAGCAGCGAGGCGCCACCGGTCACGAGCAGGCCGGGGTCGAAGAGGGAGGCATAGGCATCCGACGTCGAGCCCGCTTCGAAGTTGGCGCTGGTCACCGGTGATTTGGCGTTGATGATCTCGGCGACGGCCTGCTCGGGCACCGTGTTGAAGAGTTGCTGGATCCCGATGGCGTTGCCGTTGGCGATGAAGGCCGTGGGCCGGTTCTGCTCGAGGTCATCGGCGCGAGCGGGCGCCAGGGCCGGGCCTACCAGGGCGATCAGACCACACAGACCGGCCCCGGCGAAGGAGGCCCTACGTAGAGTTCTTCGGTTCCGCACGTACACCTCCCCGGTTCGTCGAGCGAGCCTGTTGGCATTCTTCGCCGCCGAGCGACCTGAATCCTTGCTCCGATCACTCGGCGGCGCCATGCACCCCACCGATCACGGATTGTCCCGCAGATAGCGGTAGGCGCCGGCCATGTCGGTGTTCACCTTGTCAGGTAGAGGCACCAACGGCCTACCCAGCGCCCTGGCCCCCCACACGATCATGGCCGTCCGCTCTGTCAGCTCGGCATTGTGAAGTGCCTGATCGGGGTGCTTTCCGAGCGTCACGATGCCGTGGTTGGCCAGGATGCAGGCGCTGCGATCGGCCAGGTTGCGCGCGGCCTCCTCGCCCAACTCGTCCGAGCCGGTGCCCTTGTAGTCGCAGATCGGGACCTCGCCCCCGAGGTAGACCACGACCTCCTCGATGACGGCCGGGATGGGCTCGTGCACCAGGCCGAACATGGTGGCGTGGGCGGCGTGGCAGTGGATGACACCGCCGATCTCGGGGTATTTCCGGAAACAGGCCAGGTGAAGCGCCTTCTCGGTGGTGGGGCTGCGGTGGCCTTCGAGCACCTTGCCGTCGAGGTCGGTGATCACCAGGTCATCGACGGTCATGGTCTCGTATGCCACGGAGGAGGGCGTGAGGCAGATCTGCTCGGGGCCGATCCGGCCCGACACGTTGCCGGCGGTGCCCGACACCAGGCCCCGTTCGATCATGGCCTTGGCGGCGGCGAGCACATCTTCGGGGGTGACGGTGGGGGGCATCAGCCCAGGACCTCCTTGTTGGCGCAGAACTTGGGAGGATCCCCGGCCAGCAAGCGCTGGAGATCTTCGGCGATGATGCGCGAGTGGTTCGCCTCGGTGTCGTAGGTGGCCCCACCGATGTGCGGGGTGAGCACGACGTTGGTCATGTCCAGCAGGGGGTGGCCTTCGGGCAGCATCTCGCCGTCGAAGTGGTCGAGACCGGCACCACCGAGGTGGCCCGAGGCCAGGGCGGCGACCAGGGCGTCGGTGTCGTGCAGGCCGGCCCGGGCGGAGTTGAGGTACACCGCACCCGGGCGCATGGCGGCGAACCGGCCGGCGTCCATCATGCGGGCGGTGGCGGGGTTGACCGCGGCGTGCATCGACACCACGTCGCACTCGCCCAGCATCGTGTCGAGGTCGGCGTGGGTGGCATCGGCGGCGAAGGGGTCATAGGAGAGCACGGTCATCCCGAGGCCCTCCAGACGCCACTTGGTGGCGCGTCCGACCGCCCCCAGACCCACCAGACCGGCGGTCCGCCCGGCCACCTGCCAGGCGCGGAAGCGCTGGTAGGGGATGGTGCCGTTGGAGAAGACCTGGCCCGAGCGCACGTCG
>JANMIX010000660.1:0-3583 GCA_031376015.1 Acidimicrobiia bacterium
GTGAAGGGAGGAGCAAAACTCTCGAAGACGTGACCTATCGCGCCGGCATCGTGCCGAAGCGGATCGACCCTGTAGGGCCCGCGATCATGGCCGTGCGCGAGGCCGGACTGCCGAGCACGTTGTAGCCAACGCTGCCTTCAGCTCACGCCACGTTGAAGCACCAGGTGACGGCGGGGACGATCTCGCGGGTGCCGTCGACGCGGGTGATCACCGCCTGCACACAGTTCCGGCCGGCGGGCAGGCGGGACAGGAACTTGCCCTTGCCCGGCGTGAAGTACACGGCGGAGAGTTCGGGCCGGCGCAGCAACTGGTCCTGGGGAACGGCCTGGCCGTTGATCACCAGGTAGGCGTCGTACGGCGTCGTCAGATCGATACCGATCTGGTCCTGCTGATTCACCAGCGTGGCGCCGTCCTGCGGCGTCACCAACTCGACCACCGACGGGTTGCGGGCGGTGCCGCCGCTGAGGGTGGCGTCCTCCTCGTCGCCGCGGCGTGTCTTCGACACGGCCAGGGCCAGGCCGAGGACGCACAGCACGACGATGCCGGTCAGCACCAGGCGGCGGGTGACGACCTGGCGTTCGCTCTCGCCCAACGCGTTGCGGGTCTGGGTGACTTGGTGGCGTGCCATCAGCGGTGACTCCGGTCGGGAAGGCGAAGATCGGGCTCGGGGTAGTACTTCAACGATCGGCTCAGCACCACCAACACCGTCGCCGCGCTGCCGACCAGTCCGGCTCGCAGCAGCAGCGACGCATGGCTGGTCAAGCCGGCCAGCACGGTGGTGGCCTGCAGCACGAACAGACCGAGCGTGGCAACCGGGGAGAAGCGCTGCACCCGCAGGGCACACAGCACCTGGACACCCACCACCAGGATCAGGAACCCCCGCATGCCGGGCACCAGTTCGGTGCGCAGGCCGATGCCGGCGACCTCCGCCGCGCTCTGGGCCAGCACCAGATCGGACACCAGCCGCAAGGTCCTCGGCACCGCAGGCGCCGGCGCTGGAGAACTCACGTCTCGTCCACGAACAACCGGGCCAGGCGGCGGTTCATGACCTCGATGCGGGTCTTCAATTCGGCGTCGGGCATCTCGTCGCGGATGCCCTCGATCAGCTTCCACACCCTCGGGTACACGATGGCGTCGATCTCGCTGCGCAAGGTGGAGGGCACCTCACTGATGCGGGCCCTGATGGCGACGGCCTCCAGGAACCGGCCCAGCCGCGCCGGCAGCGGATCGTCGGTGCGCTCGCTCTCCGCGCGCAGGCGACCGATCATGGCGGCGCAACCCTCGGGGTTCCACAGGTCACCGAGCCGCACGAATTCTTCGAGTTCGTCGGCCAGGGCGAGTTCCACTGCCTCATCCTGCCAGCCCCGCACGGGCATGACCGAGCAGATGCGGAGTGCGCCGCTAGCCTGCGCTCAGTGGCTGTGTCCCGCCTCACCGACCACATCGGTCGAGTCCTCGGTGGCAGGTACCGGTTGATCGCCCCCATCGGTGCGGGTGGTTCTGCCGTTGTGTACCTGGCTGATGACACGCGCCTGCGCCGCCGCGTGGCGGTGAAGCTGCTGCATTCAGCCTTCGCCGGCGACGACACCTTCGTGCGGCGCTTCCGGGCCGAGGCCCAAGCGGCCGCCGCGCTCAGCCACCCCCACATCGTGGCCGTGCACGACTGGAGCGAGGAGGGTGACGAGCCCTACCTGGTCACCGAGTACCTGGCCGGCGGCAGCCTGCGGGGCATGCTCGACAAGGGCTCGCTGCTGTCGGTCTCCCAGGCCCTCCTGGTCGGCCTGGAAGCCACCCGGGCACTGTCCTTCGCCCACAAACGGGGCTTCGTGCACCGCGATATCAAGCCCGCCAACCTCCTCTTCGGCGAGGACGGTCGCCTGCGCATCGCCGACTTCGGCCTGGCCCGGGCCCTGGCCGAAGCGGCCAACACCGAGCCCGCCGGCGCCCTGGTGGGCACCGCCCGCTACGCCTGCCCCGAACAGGCCCGGGGGGACGCGGTCACCGCCAAGGGCGACGTGTACTCGTTGGGTCTGGTGCTCATCGAGGCCGTCACCGGCCAGGTTCCCTTCGCGGCCGACACCACGCTGGCCACCCTCATGGGTCGCGTCGATCGGCCGGTGGAGGTCCCCGCCGCGCTGGGCCCCCTGCGCGGTGTGATCCAGCGGGTGGGCGCCGTCAACCCCGATGACCGCCCGGATGCCGGCGAGTTCGAGGTCGGCCTGTTGGCTGCCGCCGAGGAACTGTCCCGCCCCGAACCACTTCCCCTGGCCGGCGCTGCGGCGGGTGGTGCGGTGCCCTTTGATGTCGACCCCACCGCCATGCCTATCGGCACCACCGGCCCGGTGGGCACCGCTGGCGCAGCCCTTCCGCTCAGCGCGGGGATCCTCGCCGGCGTTGACAGCATCACCGGGGACGCCCCGCCGATGCCCGGCGGCATCGTGGACAGCCCGCCGCTCACCCGGGCCGAGAAGCGGGCCCTCAAGGACGCTCGCAAAGCCGAGTACCGATCCGGCCTCGCCCGCCGGCGGTGGCCGCGCATCGCCGGCGCGATCCTTGTGGTGCTGGCCCTGGCGGTCGGCGGCCTGCTCGCGTATGGCACCTTCGGAACGGAGAGCCACGTCGTGCCCCGGCTCATCGGGCTCACCAAGGCCCAGGCGCTGGCCGAGGCGTCCTCCAATCATTGGAAGGTGACCCTGGCCGAGACCCGGGTCGACGGCTCGACCCCCGGTTCGGTGATCGCCCAGCAGCCCAACGAAGGCCGCCGCCTCGATGAGGGCGCCACCGTGCAACTGACGGTCTCGCTGGGCAACACCCTGACACTCGTGCCCACCGACCTCGCCGGCAAGACCCTGGCCGAGGCCACCGACCTCCTGCAGCACGCCCAGCTCAAGGTGGGTCCGCTCACCGGGGCCTACGACGAGAATGCGCCGAAGGACACCGTGCTGGGCGTGGCGAGCAACACCCCAGCACAACTGCCCAAGGGTGGATCGGTGGGGCTCACCGTGTCGAAGGGACCCCAGCCCCGCACAATTCCCAACATCGCGCCCGGAACCGATTACGCGGCGGCGGCAACGGCGCTGACCGACCTCGGCCTCGTGCCCAAGCGCGTCGATGCCTTCGACGACGACATTCCCAAGGGCAAGGTCGTGTCGCTCTCCCCGGCGCCCGGCGCCGAGGTCGCCCGCGACAGCACCGTGACCGTCACGGTGTCCAAAGGCCCCACCAAGGTGCCCGACGTGAGGGGGATGTCGGTCGGCGATGCCACCGACGTCCTGCAGGCGGCCGGCTACAGCGTCGATGGAGTGCAGGGCAGCCCGTTGCGCTCGGTGAAGAAGACCAACCCTCCGGCGGGCACGCAGTTGCGCAGGGGCTCGGGCGTCACCCTCATCACCCGCTGAGCGATCGCGGACTGGGCCGTCGAGGCGTCCGTCTGTCTATTCTCAGCCCATGGGAGCCCTCGATGGTCGTGTGGCCATCATCACCGGAGCAGGTGGTGGCCTCGGCCGGGAACACGCCCTCCTGTTCGCCGCCGAAGGTGCCCGCCTGGTCATCAACGACCAGGGCGTGGATGCCGATGGCACCG
>JANMIX010000691.1:0-7907 GCA_031376015.1 Acidimicrobiia bacterium
CAAGCGAGCCGGTCACGGGTTCCGCAGCCTCGAGCACTACCGGCTCCGCGTCCTGCTACATGCCGGCGGCGTCACCTGGCCAGCCCGACCCTCACCACCCCGCATCAGAACCCGCACTCCCCACTCATTCGCGTAGAGCCGGAATGGGCGGGTGATGGGTCGGGATAACGTGGCCGGGTGCCGAGCCCCGACGCCGTCCCCATGCACCGTTCGCTCGGATTGACCGACGAGGAATACGGCGACATCGGTCGCATCCTGGGTCGGGAGCCCAATCCGCTGGAGTTGGCGATGTACTCGGTGATGTGGAGTGAGCACTGCTCCTACAAGTCATCGAGGATCCACCTGCGCCGTCTGCCCACCGAAGCCCCCTGGGTGCTGGTGGGCCCCGGGGAGGGAGCGGGGGTGGTCGACGTGGGCGACGGCATCGCCGCGGCCATCCGAATCGAGAGCCACAACCACCCGTCCGCCATCGAGCCCTATCAGGGCGCGGCCACCGGTGTCGGTGGCATCCTGCGCGACATCTTCTCGATGGGTGCGCGACCCGTGGCCGTGCTCGACCCGCTTCGCTTCGGTCCGCTCGACGACGCCCGTAGCCGCTGGATCGCCGAGGGCGTGGTGTCGGGCATCTCGGGTTACGGCAACTCGGTCGGGGTGCCGACCGTGGGCGGCGAGACGGTCTTCGACGAGACCTACGCCGAGAACCCGCTGGTCAACGTGTTCTGTCTGGGCCTGATGCCGGTGGAGCGTCTGGTGCTGGGCCGGGCGTCGGGGCAGGGCAACCTCGCCGTGCTGTTGGGCTCCACCACTGGGCGAGACGGCATCGGCGGCGTGTCGGTGCTGGCCTCGGCCGGCTTCGGTGACGCCGAGAGCGATGCCTCGAAGCGACCGAGTGTGCAGGTAGGCGATCCCTTCGAGGAGAAGCGCCTCATCGAGGCCTGCCTCGAACTACTCGACCGGAACCTAGCGGTGGGAGTGCAGGACCTCGGCGGCGCCGGGCTCACCTGTGCCACCTCGGAGACGGCCTCCAAGGGCGGCGCCGGGATGGACGTCTACATCAGCGAGGTGCCCCAGCGAGAGCCGGGCATGGCGCCCTTCGAGGTGATGACCAGCGAGTCCCAGGAGCGGATGCTGGCCATCGTGGAACCGGAGCACCTCGACGAGGTGCTGGCCATCGCGGCCAAGTGGGAGGTGCGGGCCTCGGTGGTCGGCACCGTCACCGGTACGGGCCGCCTGCGGATCCTCGAGCGCCCCGACGGCGAGGTGCTGGCCGATGTGCCCGCCCGCTCGCTGGAGGAGGACGCGCCCCGCTACGACCGGCCCATGGCCGAACCTGCCGATCGGGCCGCACTGCTGGCCCGTGACCCGGCCGCAGTGCTCCCCGGCGCCACCGAGGTCGCCGCGTTCGTGTGTGCCACCCTGGCCGACACCCGTTGGGTGTGGGGTCAGTACGACCACCAGCTCTTCCTCAACACGGTGGAGGGTCCCGGTGGGGATGCCAGTGTGCTGCGCCTCAAGCACCCGCTCACCGGGGTGCCCACCGGCCGGGGGCTGGCGGTCACCGCGGATGGGAACCACCGCTGGTGTGCGGTGGATCCGCGACAAGGTGCGGCGTCAACCGTGGTGGAGTCGGTCGCCAACCTGGCCACCGTGGGTGCGCGCCCGATGGCGCTGGTGAACTGTCTCAACTTCGGCAACCCGGAGCACCCCGAGGTGATGTGGCAGCTGTCCGAGGCCATCGACGGGATGGGCGAGGCCTGCCGTGCGCTGTCGTTGCCCGTGGTGGGCGGCAACGTGAGCCTGTACAACGAATCACGGGGGCGCGACATCGACCCGACCCCGATCGTGGCCGTGCTCGGCATGGTCGACCGGCTCGACGCCCGCCCGCCCGGCGTGGCCGCCGGCGATGACCAGATCCTGTACCTGATCGGCCCCCAGGCCCCCGGCCTGGCCGGTTCGGCGTGGGCGTGGTCGAAGGGGGAGCGGGGCGGCGTGCTGGCCGCGGCCGACCTGGTGGCCGCCGGCGAGGCCTGCGCGCTGATCCGCTCGCTCGTGCAGGAGGGGATCCCCGCCGCCGTGCACGACATCGCCGACGGTGGCCTGGCGTTGGCGCTGGCGGAGATGGCCGTGCGGGGCGGCGTGGGCGTGCGGGCCGAACCGGGCCCGGTGGGCGGCGCAGTGGGCCTGTTGTCGGAATCCCCGGGCCGGTTCGTGGTGGCGGTCGACGGCACCGGCGCCGCCACCGTCGAAGAGCGCGCCGCCGCGGCCGGTGTGAGCGCCGCGCGCCTGGGTGTGACCGGCGGGGATGCCATCGTGCTGGGTGACGTGTGTGAGATCACTCTGGCGGGGGCGGTGGCCGCCTGGGCCGGGCGGCTACCCGAGGCCCTCGGTCACGGCACCGTGCAGGCCTGACCCCGCACGGGCCCCGACGCCGGTACTCAGCCCCGCAGGGCGGCGTCGTCGGTCGGGTCGGGAGGATCGGCGGGGTCGCCGGCGGGGAACAACACCTTGTCCAAGAAGATGAACTTGGCCACCCACAACATGCCGTAGCCAGCCACGTTGCCGATGTTGGCGACGAGGGTCTGATCCGGCCACAGGCGTTCCAACACGAACACGCACAGGGTGGACAGCGCCAGGCCGAGCATCGTGAGGATCCAGAAGGGCACCACCTCACGGTGGAAGCTGTCGGGCCCCGAGCGTTGCCACACCCAGTTGCGCGTCAGCCGGTAGGTGGCGGCGGTGCCCAGCGACACGGCGAGCACGTTGGACAGCACCGCCGACCAGTCCAGCCCGGCCACCATCACCAGGAGGCTGGTCTGGCTGACCGCAACACCCACGACCGAGGTCATCGCGTAGCGGACGAACTTCTGTGCCAGCGGGCGTTCGTAGATGCGCTGGAGCGCGGCGGGCAGCGCCGGCATCAGGACCCGTACTTGCGCAGCACCGCCGGCAGTGTCTTGGCCAGGATCACGAGGTCGGCCCAGAACGTCCAACTCTCGATGTAACGGTTGTCGAGCCGCACCCGTTCCTCGATGGAGGTGTCGCCCCACAGCCCGTGGACCTGGGCGAGGCCGGTGATGCCCCCCGGCACACGGTGCCGTTCGGTGTAGCCCTCGATGCGGTCGGCCAGCGGCGCGGCGAAGTGGGGCCGCTCGGGCCGGGGGCCCACCAACGACATCTCGCCCCGCAGCACGTTGAACAGGTTGGGGAGTTCATCGATGCTGGTGCGGCGCAGGAACCGGCCCCACCGCAACGGGCAGTCGTCGTGTGCCACCGAGAAATGACGGTCGACGTGCTCGGCCGGGAAGCTGCGGAACTTGTACATGGTGAAGGGCAGCCCGCGCCGGCCGACCCGCTGCTGGCGGAAGAGGGTGGGTCCGGGGCTGCTCATACGCACGCCGATGGCGGCGATCAAGAGGACCGGCGAGAGCAGCAGCACCAGCAGGGTTGCGGCCACGAAATCGAACGTGCGCTTCAGCACCCAGCGCACGCCCGAGGGCTGCGCGGGCGGCACCCGGTAGACGGGGAAGCCGTGGACCAGGTCGTAGGACGGATCGGCGAAGGCCGGCACCAGGTCGGCGAAGCGGGGCAGAAGGTGCACGGTGACACCACCCTGGGGACGGTCGTCGCCGCCTTGCTGGGCCTGCCGCACGGCGACACCGCGGTCGAATCCGGGACGCACGCCCGGGCCGATCACCACGCGCCGCACATCGAGCGCCTCGACCAGCAACGCGAGGTCGTCGAGCGCGCCGACCGGCTCGTGCGGCTCGATGGCGCCTTCGATAGGGGAACCATCGTCGATGGTGCCCACTACCCAAAGCCCGTACTCGGGATGACGGTCAAGCGTGTCGACGAAGGTGCGGGTGGTCTCGCAGTTGCCCACGACCAGGGTGGGCTCCAGCAAGTTCCGGTGTCGCCGCAGGTGGCGGATCCAGGCGTAGGCGAGCGTACGGGCACCGAGGACCATGACGACGGAGAGCCCCAGTTGGTCGGACAGTTCTGCCGGGTGCTGGGACACGGCGATGATGGGGATGGTCAGCGCGGCGGCGGTGCCGAGGCGGCGCACGAGGTACGTCGACTCGCTGAGCACGCTGAGGTGCAGGCGGAGCGGGTCACGGGTGACCGCAGCAGCGCTCATCACGCCGGCCACGATCCAACTGGCCTTGTGGAACCCGGTGAGGGGGATGCAGGCGAAGATGGCAGCCACCTGCACCAACGCCAAACCCTGACGGAGGCGAGCCACCCGGGCCACCGTGGGCCACTGCGGCTCGATCGCGACACCATCCTGGGTCCGGGCGCGGACCGCGGCCGCGGGCGTTCCCTGCGGTGTACGGGTGTGATCCATCTCCGGTAGGAGTTCGTCGGACAAGGTGCGACTCCTGCTCGCGTCCTTTGGACGCAGGCCTCAGCAACCGTCGTAGGTTACCGAACGCCCGCCGTTCAGGAAGATCGCGGCGAAGATCACCGGGAGCACACCCACCAGATCCGATGGACGTCCTCGTCTGCATCCCCCTCCACAATCCGGGCGTGGCCCGAGCCCGGCGGATGGTCGCCGCCCTGGCGGCGCAGACCGTGGCGCCCCGGGTGCTGGTGATCGACTCCGCCTCACGGGACGGCAGCGCACAGGTGTTCGCCGATTTCGGGGCTGAAGTCGTTCCCGCCGGCGAGTTCGACCACGGCTGCACCCGCAACCTGGCCCTGAGCCGGCGGGCCGACGCCTACGTCTACCTGACGCACGACGCCTTCCCCCGCCCCGACGCCATCGAGCGCCTGAGCGCTGCGCTCGCCCGGGAGGGCACGGGGGTCGCGTTCGGCCGTCAGGTGGCCGGCCCGGGAGCACCCCCGGCGGTGACCGCACACCGTGCGTTCAACTACCCCGCCGAGAGCTACCGGCGCACCGCCGCCGACGTCGCCAGCATGGGGGTGCGGGCCGCGTTCAACTCCAACGCCTTCGCCGCCTATCACCCGGATGCGTTGCGGGACGTGGGCGGGTTCCCCTGCCCCATCGTGCACAGCGAGGACCGCTACGTGGCGGCCCGCATGCTGGCCGCCGGCTGGGCGGTGGCCTACGAGGCGGGCGCGGTGGTGGAGCACTTCCACCTCGACTCGGTCGTCGATGACTTCCGCCGGTACTTCGACATCGGCGCCTTCCAGGCCGCCGACCCGTGGTTCGAGGAATACCTCGGGGGTGCCGGCGCCGAAGGGGCGCGCCTGGTGCGGGCACAACTCGCGGCGGTGCGCGCCGCCCGCGTGCCGCTCGGTCGGGCGCGGGTACTGGCTCGTGCCGGGGTGCGCCTGGCCGGTTACCGCAGCGGCCGGTGGGCCACCCATCTCCCCTCGACGGTGGCCGCCCGCTTGTCGTCCAACCCGGGCTACTGGCGGCGCTCGAACCGCTGAGCTGAGGACTCGGCTCCGCCATCCTGGCGTCGCCTCGTTCCGCCTGCTCGCTCGCGGCGCCGGGATGAACGAACGTCGTCTGCCCCCGCCGGGCCGCCATCCATGGCGGCGGTGACACGTTGGCGTCAGCGTCCCAGCGCCACCAGCACGGTCTTGGCCAGCAGGTAGCCCGTCATCGGTACCCGCACCCGCAGCGGTACCACCCCCTTGCGCCAGAGGTACCAATCGTTGCGCAACGACCGGCGCCGCACCGACGCCGGAATGGCGGCCCGCACCGACTGGGGGTTCCCCCGGGCGTGACGCACGCGTAGGTGGGGGGCGTGCACCACCCGCCACCCCTGTCGGCGCACGCGAAGGGAGAGATCGAGATCCTCTTTGAACATGAAGAGGGATTCGTCGAAGACCTGCCCGTGGCGGGCCACCGAACGCAGCGCGACCCCGCGGGCCACCAGCGCGGCCCCGCAGGCCGCGTCCACGTCACGCAACGCTGCCGGTTGCGGGCCGGGGTCGGCGCCGCCCTGATCGAGGTCGACGGCGCGTCCGTACCATCTGAGGCTGATGCCGTTGCTGTCCACCATGCCGGTGGGGCTGCCGTCGGGTGTTGCGGCCACCAACGTCGGCTGGAGGAGGCCGATGTGTGCGTCGGCGGCGAGCGCGTCGATCGCTCCTTGCAGGAAGTCGGGCTCCACGAACGCATCGGGGTTGGCGAACACCACGACATCCACCGGTCCCAGGGACTCGAGCGCGCGGTTGTTGGCGGCGCAGAAGCCGATGTTGCTCCCGGCCACCACCACCGTCACCTCCACGTCGGCGGCCAGCGCCGAGACCGCCGCCAGTCGTTTGACCCCGACAGGATCGGCTGAACCGCTGTCGACGACCACGACGTGATCGGGCCGGCGGGTCGACGCGGCCCAGTGGTCGAGGCAACCGGACAGCACCGCTTCGCTGTCGTGGGTGACGATGGCCAGCCCGACCGAGGGCGGAACGCTCACCATGATTCGGCACCGGGTCGGAGGAGGGGGACCCGCATCGGCGGTCACGGTAGCGTCGCCACCCATGCCAGCCGCCGCCACCGACGTGTTGCGAGTCGGGCTCGACCTCACCCCGGCGGTGGTGGGCACGACCGGTGTGATGCGCTACGCCACCGCGCTGCACCACGCGTTGCGCGCGCGCGACGCCCTCGAGGTGCGGGCGTTCGCGGCGGGTCGGGGACGCCGTGTGGAGGGGGTCCGCCAATGGCCGGTACCTCTGCGGGTGCTGCACCCGTTGTGGCGGACGCTGGGTCACCCCCGGGCGGAAGCCTTCTGCGGCACCGTCGACGTCGTGCACTCGCTCGACCTGTTGCCCCCTCCGTGCCGGGCTCCGCTGGTGGTGACGCTGCTCGACGTGCTCCCCGCCACGCACCCCGAGTACTTCTCAGATCGGGCTCGGCGGGACTTCGACGCCAAGGTGGCGGCGTTGCCTCGGGCTGCCCTGGTGGTGGTGGCCGCCGCCGCGAACATGGAAGAGGTGGCCCGCGTCGCCGGCGTGTCACCGGCGCGGCTGCGGGTGGTGCCCCTGGCCGGGGGTCTGCCCCCAGCCGACGGAGGGCCTGCCCCGGTGGAGGGGTCCTACGTGCTGGCCCTCGGTGCCGTGACGGCCCGCAAAGGCCTCGACGTGCTGGCCGAAGCCGCCGAGAGGTTGACCGCGCTGCTCGGCGACGGCGCGCCCCGGGTGGTGGTGGCAGGCCCCGACGGACCCGACGGCGACGAGGTACGCGCCCTGCTGCACCGCATCGCCGGCCCGAGGATCCGGGTGCTGGGTGAGGTCGATGACGTGGTGGCGGCCCGGCTGGTCGCCGGCGCGCTGGCCGTCGTGCATCCCAGCCACGCCGAGGGGTTCGGGTTGGTGCCGTTGGAGGCCATGGCGGCGGGGACGCCGGTGGTGGCCGCCGACATCCCGACGGTGCGGGAGGTGACCGCGGGAACGGCGACGCTGGTACCGCCGGGCGACGCCGATGCACTGGCGGACGCAGTCGCGGCGTTGGTCGGCGACCCTGCCGAGCGAACCCGCATGGCGGCCGCCGGACGGGTGCGGGCTGCCTCCTTCGGGTGGGACGCGACCGCGGCGGCGATGGCGGCCGTGTACGCGGAGGCTTGCCGATGAGTGCGGAGCCGCTATCGGTTGTGGTCGATGCCACCTGTCTGTCGACCGCCGCACACCAGCAGGGGATCGGCCGCTACACCGAGCAACTCGTCGCAGCCCTGGGGCGCCGTGACGATCTCGATGTCATCGCCTTGTGCCGTCGGGGAACGTGGCTGCCGCCGCGGGTGTGGTCCCACCATGTGCGGCGGTGGGCTCCGGAGCGTTTTCGCCGGCAGGAGGATGCCTGGCGCCTCCCGCGCGAGCTGGAGCACCTCGAGCCGCAACTGTTCCACCAGCCCGGTCTCGATCCCCCGACCCGGACCCCCGGGCCCTGGGTGCAGACCTTCTACGACGCCATCCCGTTGATCATCGACGACCCGTTCTTCGAC
>JANMIX010000693.1:0-2062 GCA_031376015.1 Acidimicrobiia bacterium
GCGGGCTGGGTCGGTCGAGCACGTCAGCGGCGATGAGTTCCTCGAGGTACCGATCACTCCACCACGCCAGTTGCAACTGCTTGGCGCGGCGGAAATACAGCTGGATGTCGTACTCGAGCGTGAAGCCCACCCCACCGAAGATCTGCTGACCGGTGGCGGTCACGTCACGGAAGGTCCTGCCGGCGAACAGCTTCGCCATGGGCGCGAGACGACGCACGTCGCGATTCTCCGACCTCGCCCAGGCCGCCTCGTAGACCAGCGTCTCGGCGCCGTCAACTGCGCTGATGCCGTCGGCCAGGTAGTGCGCGATCGACTGAAACGCCCCGAGGGGCTTGTCGAACTGCTTGCGATCCTTGGCGTATTGGGTGGTGAGCTCGTGTGCCGCTCGGGCGGCACCGGCGGCGTAGGCCCCGAGGAGGATGAGCGCGTCGTACATCACCTCGTCCCACAGCGCCCAGCCGCCATCGACCGGGCCGAGGACCGCGTCGGGGCCCACGGTCACCGAGTCGAAGTTGATCCGGTACTGGGTATCGGATGCGACGGCGAACTCCTGGGTCATGGACAGGCCGTCGGCGCCGGCCGGCACCACGAACATGGTGACCCCGGCGTCGGTACGGGCGAGGGTCACGAAGGCGTCGGCCGCAGCGGCATAGGCCACGTGCCGCTTGACGCCCGACAGCCGGAACCCTTCACCGTCGCGCCCGGCCCGCAGTGCCACCCCCCGCTCCCCGAAGCCTCGGTCGGGTTCCAACCACGCGGCAGTGAGAACGGCCTCGCCACTCATCAGTCTCGGAAGCCAATGCGAGCGTTGGGCGGTAGTTCCCGCCGCCCGCACCAGCCCTGCGCCCAACACGACACTCACGAAGTTGGGCGTCGGCGCCAGCGCCCTGCCCAACTCGGCGTACACCACCGCGGCGTCGAGCATGGTCATGTCCGAACCGCCGTGCTCGGCGGGAACCGTGAGGCCCAGTATCCCGGTGGCGGCGAGCGCGTCCCACAGTGGCCGCGGAAAGCCGACAGGGTCGTCCTCCATGGCGCGCACCACGCTCAGGTCGCAGTGGCGTTGGCACAAGCCACGCACCGTGTCCCGCAGCAGTTCTTGATCATCGGAGAGGTCGAGGTCCATCGGAATCCTTGTCGAGGTTCAGGGTTGCCAGCGCTCGGCGCGCCGGGCCCACGGGTTGTCATCGGCATCAACGGGAACGGCGATGCGCACCGCACAGGTCGTGCACACCTGCTCGCCGACCGAGAGCACGACATCGATGCTCACCCATCCACAGCCGGTCTCGTCGGTGTCGACGTCGGTCACGGTGCCGGTGAAGGTCATGGTGTCGCCAGGGAAGACCGAAGCTTTCATGCGGAATTGCATGCGGCCCGGCCGGCCCTTCGGACCGGTCCAGTCGGTGAGGTAGCGCTCGAACCACTGGGCCTGGTTCGGGGTGTTGAGGAAGATGTCCTTGGTGCCGTTGCGTTCGGTGGCGAAGCGATAGTCGTGGTGCATCGGGCGCCAATCGCGCATGGCCAGCGCACCGAGGACGACCGTGGTTGCAGTGACGTCATAGGAGAGGAGCGGGAGCGCGTCACCGACCTTGATCTGATCCAGCGTGAGCGTCATGCCTGCCTCCGGTACCCGAAGCCCGTGATCGATTCCCGGCAGCACAGCTCGCCCTTCTGGTTGCGATACTCGACATCGATGTCCCAGAAGCGTCCGGTGCCCAACTTCAAGGTCTTCACCTCGCTGATGGAGCGAAGGATCTGTGCGGTGGTGAGCATGTCGCCGGGCCGCACCGGCTCATAGAAGATCAAGGTGTTCTCGCTCATGATCGCCTCGGGCAGGTCGAGAATCCGCTTCAGATCGAAGTGGACCTGCAGCGGCAACTTCTCCTGCGTGCGGCCCGGTGCCCAGTGATGCGGGCGGAACCAGGCCGAGATCATGGTGGGGGGAGCGATCGGCCCGCCCGTGAGTTCGGTGGCCACCTCGTCGTCCCAGTCGAGCGGGTTGGCGTTCTCGACCGACGCGCACACCGTCCAGAAGTAGCCGCGTTCCACCGGGAACTCCCCT
>JANMIX010000706.1:0-17130 GCA_031376015.1 Acidimicrobiia bacterium
CGGTGCCACCGGCGAGCCCGGGGGGAGAGCGCGATCCGGTGCCGCGCGCCGCAAGCCGCCGTCCGGTACCTGACGGTCCGCGCGGGCCACACCGCAAGGCAGGCCCACGCGGGCGCTGAGCCCGATCTCAGAGAGCGGAGCGGGCCTTACGCGGACTCGGCACGCTCGGCCGACGCGCACCCGGGCCTCGCTTCGGCACGCTCCGACCAAGATCTGAGGGCAACTCCACGCGGGCCGCGACCGAGTCGTACCACGCCTCGTTCTTTGCCGCGCCCAATCCGAACAGGCAGAACATGGTGAAGGATCGGACATCGGGAAGGCGCAAGCTCACGTCGTTGCCCCAGGTGTGGTTCACGATGAAGGCCGAGTTCAGCGCCACGATCATGTAGGCGGCCTCGTCGGGGTCGCAATCTCGGATCTGCTTCGCCTCGAGCGCGGTCGCGACCAGGTCTCTGAACAGTGAGGTCACCGGCTCGGTCGACGTGGCGACCAAGCCGGGCTCGACCTCACCGAGTTTCTGGCGAAGGCGCGACAGACCCCGATCCACGCCCGATCGGCTGCGTTCTGGCATGCGGGCGGCAGCGATGATCGCGCCGGCGAGACGTTCCAAGGGGTCGTCGAGAGTGGTGACCGAGACACGGATCATCCGGTCATAGGTACGCATCGCTTCTTCGAAGACGGCGAGCAGCAGGTCGTCCTTGCTCTCGAAGTACTGGTAGAGCGTGCGCAGCGACTGACCCGCCTCGTCGGCCACGTCCTGCACCGTGAAACCATCACCGTTCGAACGTTCCAACAGGGTGGCCGCCGCTCGGATGAGGCCGCCACCGCGATCGATCGAGCGCTGCGTCGCGCGACGCAACGATCGTCCCACCACCCTGCGGTGCCAGTCGGCCGTCGCTTCGCTGTCGCCGCCGATCTCCTCGAGGTGCTCGTCAGCCACGGTGTCTCCTCCAGGGACGGGCGCGTGGCGGACGTCCCTCTGCGGCGGAAGCGTAACTTGCAGGGATGAGCCACCCAGACTCTCCGCGGAGGGACCGGCACGCGACCGTGAGCCGGCGGGCATCACATCCCCGGCTCGAGGGATTGAACCTCCTGGACGGCGCCTGGTACGCAGATGACCCTCATCGGGTGTGGACGTGGATGCGTGCCCAAGCCCCCGTCTACTACGACGAAGCCGCCGACGTCTGGGGCATCACCCGCTACCAGGACATCCTCGACATCGAGAAGGACCCGACCACGTTCTCGAGCCGTCGGGCACCGAGACCACACGGCGACCCGTTGCCGATGATGATCGCCATGGACAACCCCGAACACCAACGCCGGCGATCGCTGGTCAATCGTGGGTTCACCCCTCGGCGAATCGCCGATCACGAGGCACGCGTCACCGAGTTGTGCGGTCAGATCCTCGACCGCGTCTGCGAAGCCGGCCAGTGCGACTTCATGTGGGACGTGGCGGCCCCACTGCCGCTCCTGCTCATCGCCGACATGTTGGGGTTTCCGCCCGACACCCACGAGGATCTGCTCCGATGGTCCGATGACCTCCTCCGAGCCACCACCCTCGACGCGTCGACCGAGGTACAGCGAGCCGCCCTCCACGCCATGCTGGGGTTCAGAGAGGTCCAGCTGCAGGTCATCGAGGACCGCCGGGCACTGCCCTGTGACGACCTGATCAGTACGCTGTGCCACAGCGAGGTCGATGGTCAGCGGCTCGACGACGAGTCGATCGTGCAGGAGACCCTTCTCATTCTCATCGGCGGCGACGAGACCACCCGCCACGTGATCAGCGGAGGGATGCTGGCACTGCTCGAGCGCCCGGACCAGGCCGCTGCGCTGCGCGCTGATCCCGAACTGCGGCCCACGGCGGTGGAGGAGTTCCTCCGGTGGGTGTCACCGGTGAAGAACATGGCCCGCACCTGACCCGGGACATCGAGCTGCACGGCCAGACCCTTGCCGAGGGCGATCAGCTCATCCTCTTCTACCCCTCTGCCAACCGCGACCGCGACGTATTCGTGGACCCCGACCAACTGGACATCAGCCGGAATCCCAACCCACACCTCGCGTTCGGCTTCGGGCCCCACTTCTGTTTGGGCGCAGCACTGGCCCGGCTGGAGTTGCGGGTCATGTTCGAGCATGCCTTGGTCAGGCTGCCAGACCTACGACTGCAAGGCGATGAAACCCTGCGGCATCGCCAGTCCAACTTCGTCGGTGGCCTCGAGACGATGCCGGTGGTCTTCACCCCGACGGCCAGGTCCGCTCTGTGAGCGGGCCGTTGCACGGTGTCCGAGTCGTCGAACTCGGCGTATGGGTCGCGGGCCCCGCCGCCGCGGGCATCCTCGCCGACTGGGGCGCCGAGGTGATCAAGATCGAGCCACCGCAGGGTGATCCTTCAAGAGGGTTTCGACAGATGCTCGGCGGCGATCTGGAGGTGAACCCGGTGTTCGAGTTGGACAACCGGGCCAAGCGCAGCATCTCACTGGATCTGACCCATCCGGACGGAATGGCGGTGGCGCATGAACTGCTGGCCGGAGCCGACGTCTTCGTGACCAACATCCGGGCATCTGCGCTCGAACGGCTCGGCCTCGACCCCGGTGCGGTCACCAGCCGCTATCCGCGCCTCATCTACGCCATCCTCACTGGTTACGGGCTCGCCGGAAAGGACGCAGATCACGGGGCCTATGACGTGGCCGCCTTCTGGGCGCGCTCCGGAATTGCGGCATCGCTGCAAGCTCCGGGAAGCCCGCTGCCGTTCCAACGGGCCGGGATGGGCGATCACTCGATCGCCATGACCGGCGCCGCCATGGTGTGCGCGGCGCTGTATGCGCGCCACGACACCGGACACGGGCAGGTCGTGTCGTCGTCCTTGCTGCGCCAGGGCGTCTACACCATCGGCTTCGACGTGAACGTGGCCCTCATGTGGGGCCGGAGCCTGGCGGTCGGCGTGCGCGAGACGATGGGGAACCCGACGGTCAACAACTACCGCACTGCCGACGATCGGTACGTCTGGATCGTCGGTATCGAGGCAGATCGGCACTGGCCCGCGCTGGCCCGGGTGGTCGGGCGTCCCGCCTGGCTGCAAGACGACCGCTTCTCCACCGGACGAAGCCGCTTCGTGAACGCCCGAGAACTCGTTGCCGCGCTCGACGAGATCTTCGCTACCAAGACCAGAGCCGAGTGGATCGAGCGGTTCGCCACCGAGCCCGACCTCTTCTGGGCGCCCGTCAACACCCTGGACGATCTCCTGCAGGACGAGCAGTTCCATGCATCGGGGGCGGTGGTGCAGGTCCCCGACGATTCGGGAACCAGCGCCATGGTGGCGACACCGGGCGATTTCGGGGGGGTACCACCCCAACCGCGCTGGCGAGCACCCGAACTCGGCGAACACACGGCGCAGATCCTCACCGAACTCGGACACGACGCCGCCGACGTCGAGCGGCTGATCGGCCTCGGGGCCGCCTTCACCGAACCGCGCTCTCCCTAGACTCCACCGGATGCCCGACTACGAGACCCTGCTGGTATCCATCGAGGATGGCGTCGCCACGGTGTCACTCAACCGACCCAGGGTGAGAAACGCCATCAACCAGCGCATGCAGGATGAGTTGCGCGAGGTGTGGAAGGGGTTTCGCTACAACGACGACGTCCGGTGCGTGGTGTTGACCGCCGAGGGCGACTCGTTCTGCACCGGCATCGACCGGGCGGAAGCGATGACGCAGGAGAACAACGACGCAATGGCGGCCGGCCGTCATCCGGGCTACCCGACTCCCTGGATGTACGACGACCCCGGGCGCGATGTCGGGCCCAAGGCATGCGACCTGTGGAAGCCGGTCATCGCCGCAGTGCAGGGCATGGCCTGCGGGGGCGCCTTCTACATCCTGGGAGAGACCGAGTTCATCATCGCCGCGGAGGACACCACGTTCTTCGACCCGCACGTGACCTACGGGATGACCGCCGCGTTCGAGCCCATGCAGATGCTGTCCAAGATGCCGTTCCAGGAGGTGATGCGCATGTCGCTGTTGGGCGCCCACGAGCGCATCTCGGCCAAGCGCGCCCTGGAGGTCGGGCTGGTGACCGAGGTGGTGCCTGTCTCGGAGTTGCGCGAGCGCGCCGCCTGGGCGGCGCGGGTCATTGCCGACTCTCCTCCGCTGGCCATCCAAGGCACCATGCGGGCGCTTTGGACCGCCCTCGAGGTGTCGCGCAACCAGGCGATCAGCCTCGCCAACCTGTTCACCCGCATCGGTTCCGACGCCGCCACGTTCCAGGCCGGCCAGGATCGATTCGCCTCGGGCGCACGTCCTGAGTGGAGAACTCGCTGACCCGGTGAGAGGGCAGAGGGAAAGCGCGGCTCTCCTCCTGCGTGTGTGAGACTTTCCACGCCGGCCGCGCCGCGGCGAGGCGCCGACCCCGGGAGAACGGTCCATGCCGAGAGCCATCGATTGCCTGGTCAACGTCGACATGGGCGACATGAAGCAGCCCGACTGGATGATCCGGGTCAAGGAGGACTACTTCAAGGCTGGCGACTCGTTCCTCAAGAGTCCGGAACTCCCCGAACTGCTCGAGGACATGGATGCCAATGGGGTCGACAGGGCCATCTTGCTGACCAAGATCAACAAGGAAGGCGACCGCGCGCAGCGCTTCGCCACCGAACGCCCCGACCGCTTCGCGCTGGGTGTCGGGGGCTTCAACCTCCTGCGACCCATGCCCACGTTGCGGGCCATTGAAGCCTTCACCCGCGACAATCCGGTGGCCTACGTCACCGTGGGACCCAGCTTCTGGGGAGACGGGATGTACCCGCCCAGCGACGCCGTCTACTACCCCCTGTACGCGAAGTGCTGCGAGTTGGAGCTGCCGATCTGCATCAACACCGGCATCCCCGGGCCGCCGATCCCGGGAGATGCGCAGAACCCGATGCACCTGGACCGCGTCTGCGTACGGTTCCCCGAGCTCAAGCTGTGCATGATCCACGGTGCCGATCCGTGGTGGGACACCGCCATCCGACTGATGCTCAAGTACAAGAACCTGCGGCTGATGACCTCGGCATGGTCACCCAAACGGCTGCCGGAGACGCTGCTGCACTACATGGCGACAAGAGGCAAAGATCGCATCCTCTTCGCGTCCGACTATCCCGTGCTCTCCTTCGAGCGCTGCCTGGGAGAGGTGAGTGGTCTCGACCTCACCGAGGAAGTACGCGATGCATGGCTGCACGGCAATGCCGAGAGCTTCTTCTTCGGATCCTGAGCGACCCGGCCGGCGGCGTCGACCTCACCTCATTCTGAGGCGGAGCCGAGAAACACGGCGCGCGCGATGTCATCACGTTCGAGGAGTTCCTCGGTCCGGCCCTCGAAGCGAATCTCGCCCTTCTCCATGAAGATCGCTCGTTCGCAGAGCGCCGCCGCGATGTTCAGGCTCTGTTCAACGAGCACCACGGTGACCCCGGCATCGTGGATGGCCTCCACGATGGCCATCAGATCCTGCACGATCAGCGGCGCGAGCCCCAGTGACAACTCGTCGATGCAGAGCAGGGAAGGCTCGAGCAGCAACGCCCGGGCGACGGCGAGTTGCTGTTGCTCACCCCCGGACATGCTGCCGGCCAGTTGGGTGCGGCGCTCCTTCAGTCGTGGAAAGGTGGCATAGACGACCTCGCGCCGCTGCTGGAACCGTCCCCGCCGCTTGCGCACGGCCAGCCCCTGGATCTCCAGGTTCTCCTCCACCGTCATGTCGGCGAAGCAGGCTCTCCCGCCGCTGATCAGGACGAAACCGCGTTCCGACATGGCCTCGGCGGGGACGCGGGTGACATCCTCGCCGTTCATGGTGATCGTGCCGGCTGACGGCTCCACCAACCCGGCGATCACCTTGAGCAACGTGGACTTGCCGGCACCGTTGGTGCCTAACAGAGCAAGGGCTTCACCCTGTCCGACATGCAACGACACGTCGAAGAGCACCTGGAGCGAGCCGTAGGAGAAGTCCACCCCGTCGACCGTGAGCAGGTCGGTCCGCCGTTGCTCGGTCACCGCCGTCCTCCAGTCGGATACATTTAGATATCTTACTGCGTCGGCCACAAGGCCGGCCCGATTCCTCGACGGGAGACGACGTGGCACATGAGTTCGTCAAGGTGCAGCGCGACGGTCATGTCGTCTCGGTCACGCTGGATCGTCCCGGTACACGCAACGCCTGTTCGATGTCGATGTGGCTCGCAATCCGCGACGCCTTCCGTGAGGTCGCTGCCTCCGACGCGCGGGTCGTCGTCCTCACTGGTGCGGGCGGCGACTTCTGCTCCGGCGCCGATGTCGTGTCGGCATCGGGCGGCGAGGGATTCGAGGGCAGCCGGCTCACCGCCATGCGCCTTCTGGGGGACGCCGTGATCGCGGTACATGATTGTCCGGTTCCCGTGGTGGTGAAGGTCGACGGGGTTTCGATAGGAGCCGGATTCGGCCTGGCGCTGGCCGGTGATCTCTTGTTCTGCTCCCATCGTTCCCGGTTCAGTGCCGTGTTCGCGAAGTTGGGGCTGAGCCTCGACTTCGGGACTTCGTGGTTCCTGGCGCAACGCATCGGGGTACACCGTGCCAAGGAACTGGCCTTCACCGCGGAGATGATGAGTGGCGCGCGTGCGGCCGAACTCGGCTTTGTCAATGCCGTGCTACTCGACGAGGACCTGGATGCCGCCGTTGACGCCATCGTCCAACGCATCGCCGCCGGACCGCCCATTGCCCTGTCCATGACCAAACGCATGTTGGACAATGCCCCACACTCATCATTGGCCCAGGCGCTCGAAGCCGAGGCAATGGCCCAGAACGTGAATCTCGGCACCTGCGACATGGCGGAGGCCTTCACCGCGTTCCGCCAAGGCCGCCCGCCGGAGTTCAAGGGCCAATGAGCCTGCGGAAAGGCAACGACATCCGATGACCCTCGAACATCCCAGCAGCTACGCCGCCTCGGCGCCCGAGCGCCCCGCCATCGTCATGGGCGCCACTGGAAAGGTCGTGACCTATGGGCAACTGGAGGACCGCTCCAACCGCGTCGCCCACCTGCTGCGTTCGCTCGGCCTCGGCGTCGCCAGCCACGTCGCCGTCCTGCTCGAGAACCGCGACGAGTACTTCGAGATCATGTACGGCGCACTGCGCGCCGGTGTCTACGTCACGCCGATCAACTGGCACCTCGCCCCCGCCGAGGCGGCGTACGTCATCGAAGACTGCGGCGCCGGCGCGCTCTTCGCCTCGGGCGACCTCGGCGAGGTGATCGAGCATCTCGGCACCGTGGGTACCGCGATCGAGGGCATCGCCGTGGGGGGCGGACTGGCGGGGTTCGCCGATTACGCCGCGCTGGTCGACGCTCAACCCTCGTCACCCATCGAGGACGAGTGCGAAGGCAGCTGGATGTTCTATTCCTCGGGCACCACCGGACGGCCCAAGGGCATCAAGCCCCCAAACATCGGAGGCCCGCTGGGGGCACCGTCGTCATTCGTGGCCCTGGCGCGGGGCCTGTACTCGTGCTCGGAGCAAACGGTGTACCTCAGCCCGGCGCCGCTCTACCACGCTGCCCCGGCCGGGTGGACCAACGCCATTCACCGCCTCGGAGGGACGGCGGTGATCATGGACCGCTTCGATCCCCTCGAGACCCTGGCGCTCATCGAACGCCACCGAGTCACGCACGTCCAGTTCGTGCCCACCCATCTGGTGCGGCTCCTCAAGCTCCGCGAAGACGAGCGAGCTCGCTACGACCTGTCGAGCCTCGAGGTGGTCATCCACGCCGCGGCGCCGTGCCCACCCGAGGTGAAGCGGGCAGCGCTGGACTGGCTGGGACCGATCGTGCACGAGTACTACTCCGGCAGCGAGGGCGCCGGCTTCTGCGCCATCGGTCCGGAGGAATGGTTGGCCCATCCCGGAAGCGTGGGGCGATCACTGCTCGGCAGTGTGCATGTGCTCGACGAGGACGGCCATGAGTTACCCCCGTCTTCCGAGGGCCAGATCTGGTTCGAAGCACCCAACCGGTTCGAGTACCACGGCGATCCGGAGAAGACCGCGTCGGCCTACAACGACCGCGGCTGGAGCACCCTGGGCGACATCGGGTTCGTCGACGCCGAGGGTTACCTCTACCTCACGGACCGGGCCTCGAACATGATCATCTCCGGAGGCGTCAACATCTATCCCCGCGAGGTGGAGGATGCGCTCATCGGGCACCCGCTGGTGGCCGATGTCGCCGTGATCGGCGTTCCACACCCCGACATGGGCGAAGCCGTGCGAGCGGTGGTCGAACTGGCGGACGACGCCGAGGCACCGACCAACCTCGACACCACCCTCATCGACTACTGCCGCGAGCACCTCTCACGGTTCAAGTGCCCGACCTCTGTCGTCGTGGTGGCTGCACTCCCCCGCCTTCCCAGCGGCAAGCTGGCCAAACGCCTTCTGCCGCCCGAAGCGAGCGCAGCCCAGCTCACCTGAAGGCAACGGATGACGCGGGCGGTTGGGGCTGAAGCCTCACTCGACCTTCCGCGCGAAGTGGAACAAGGCAGCACCTGGGTGCCGAGGTGGGCATCACCGGGCGAGAGGTCGACGAGGTCCATGGGTCAGATCGTTACCCACACGCGTTCGGTCGACAATCTCCCGGCGGAGTGGCCGGAGAACGAAGTGCGCTCGATCGTCGGGAGATCCCGCATCCGAGCCCTAAGGTTCGGGCACGTCCAGCCCAGCGTCGTCGGCGATCTTCGCGAGGTCGATGAACTCGCGCAGGCGCGCCGCTGGATCGAGCGGTCGGCCCGTCGACGGGTCGTCGGTGAGGTCACCGAAGGTGAACAGGCCGATCTCGAACGGGCGGCGGGCCGTCATGCCGATTCGCCGATGTCGGCGAGGACGGCGCTGAGCCACTGGTGGAGGTCGGTGAGCGCGGCGTTGCTGAGGCCGTGCCCGCCGGCATCGCGTACTGCCGTGGTGACGGAGCCAGCCTCGTCTGAGAGGTAGCTCCACGTCCGGTCGAGCAGCTCACGGGGGATGACCGTGTCCTGGTCGCCATGGATCACGAGGACACGCACGCCGTCGAGTCGACTTGCGGTCGTGGGGACACCAGCGTCGAATGGCAGCGTGCCGTAGAGGACGGCCGCGCCCGCGAACCTCGTCGGGGCGTCGAGGAGCAGGCCCCCGGCGAACGCGGCACCGCCGCTGAATCCGACCAGCACCACCGGCCGACCCTGGGGCGCCGCCTCGTCGAGCCAGTCGCGGAACCAGTCCATCGTGGATCGGAGCGACTCGGCGACCGGCCGGCCGATCCCGCGGTTGGCGAACCAGGCGTAGCCACCGCCCTCGGTGATCGGCGCCCGCACCGCGGCGTACGCCGGTCCGGCCGGGAGCTGCTCGGCGAGACCGATGATGTCCTCTTCGTTCGAACCGCGGCCGTGCAGCAGCACGACGAGCGGCCTGGTCGGATCGGTCGTGCCGCGCCGAGCGACGACCGCTTCGACGAAGGTGCTCACGATGCCTCCGTTTCCTCGACCGGAGTGATCACGCCTGCTGTTCGGATGCCCGACCACCGGAGGACCTCGGCGGCGAGGTCGAGGCGGTCGATCGGCGCGTTGTTCTCGTAGCCACCCCAGGCGTCGCGGGGCAGCATCCACATGATCTCGAACTCGTTGCCATCGGGGTCGGCGCCGTAGATGCTCTTGGTCGCGCCGTGGCTCGACTCGCCGGTGTAGGCGTTGGCGTCCAGGAGCGCACGGCGTGCGGAGTCGAGTTCGTCTATCGTATCGACCTGCCAGGCCAGGTGGTACAGGCCAATGCCGCGTTCCTTCGGTCCGGAGCCGGCACCGATGCCGAACAGGCCGAGGTCGTGGTGGTTGCCCGAGCGGGGCAGACGCAGGAACGCTGCGTTGGCGCGAGGTTCGCGAGCGATGACTTCCATGCCGAAGACGTCGCTATAGAAGTCTGTGGCTCGCTCGAGGTCGGCGACGAAGAGAACGGCGTGGTTGAGGCGAATGGGCGAGAAGCTCATGAGGTGAATTCCTTCTGGTGAGGATCCGCCCAGGCCGGAGCGATCCGACCCGGGCGGGCGAGCGGATGGACTCAGCCGGCGTCCGTACGGATGGCAGACACCTCGAACTCAAGGGTGACCTTCTCGCTGACGAGCACGCCACCGGCGTCGAGGGCGGCGTTCCAGCTGACACCCCAGTCCTTGCGGTTGACGGTGGTCTTGCCCTCGAAGCCGATGCGGTGGTTGCCGAAGGGGTCGGTGGCGGATCCGGTGTACTCGAACTCGACGGTGACGGGCTTGGTGATGCCCTTGATGGTCAGGTCGCCGGTCACCCGGTAGTTGTTGTCGTCGACCTGCTCGACACCGGTGGAGGAGAAGATGATCTGCGGATAGGTCTCCATGTCAAAAAAGTCGTTGCCCTTGAGGTGGCCGTCACGATCGGCGTTGCGGGTGTCGATGCTGGCGGCCTGGACGGTGAGTTGCAGGCTCGAGTTGGTCGGGGTCTCGGCGTCGAAGTTGCCCGAACCTTCGAACTCGTTGAACGAGCCGCGGACTTTGGTGACCATGGCGTGGCGGGCCACGAAGCCGATGCGGCTGTGGGTGGCGTCGATGACGTAGGTACCCGTCAGGGTGGTGGGGGTGGTGAGCGTGGTCATTGGAGTGTGTCCCTCCATCAGTGGTTGATGTGTCAACTAACATAGTGGACGCATCATCTATTCCGCAAGTAGGATGTGATCGTGAAAGACGTCCCGTGGCTGAACGAGGGAGAGGAGCGGGCGTGGCGGGCGCTCCAGTTCATGCAGATGCGCATCGAAGGTGAGCTCGCCCGCCAGCTCGCGGCCGACTCGGGCCTGTCGTATCCCGACTATGTCGTGCTCGTCGCTCTCACTGACCGCACCGACGGGCGGATGCGGCTCTTCGAGCTCTGCGCCTCGCTCGGCTGGGAGAAGAGCCGCCTGTCACATCACGTGACCCGTATGGCCGATCGCGGTCTGGTGAAGAAGGTGCGATGCGACGCCGACCGGCGAGGCGCGTTCGTGGCTGTCACGAAGAAGGGCCAGAAGGAGATCGAGGCCGCGGCGCCGGGCCACGTCCGGGCGGTGCGTCAACTCTTCGTCGACCGGCTCACGCCCGACGAGCTGGACGTCATCGCGATCGCCGCGGAGAAGGTCCTCGCAGGCATGGATGATTGGCGGGAACCGTGACCGTCGGCGAACCGGTCGCAACCGGGGTCGTCGCGCTCCTCGACGGCTGCACTACCAGATGCCAGCTCCTCGCCGAGCAGGAAGAAGGGCCCTATCGCCGCGGCGAGCAGCCTCGCCGACGCGACATCACCGAAGGTCGCCCTGGGTCGCCACTCACCCTCGGCCTCAGCCTGCGCACCGGTCGGGGTGCCGCCGTTGACGACGCCGAGGTCGAAGTCGAAGTCTGGCACTGCGATGCAGACGGCCGATACTCCGGCTACCCGCCGAACGACCCCACCGTCGCCGTCGACCCGTCAGCACAGCGAGCCGAGTACCTCACCGACGAGACGTTCCTGCGCGGGCGTCAGGCGACCGACGCCGCCGGTCTCGTCGAGTTCCGTACCATCCACCCAGGTTGGTATCCGGGTCGAACGGTGCACATCCACCTCGTCGTACACATCGTCACGCGCGTCTTCACCACGCAGCTCTACTTCCCCGAGGACGTCACGGCCGACGTGTTCGCGCACGATCCGTACCGGCGACACGGCCTCCCCGACACGGCGCACATGACCGACGAGATCTTCCCGACCGGAGGTCAACCAGCGGTACTCGAAATGCACCCCGATCGTGGCGGGCACGTCGGAGTGCTGTGCCTCACACTCCCCGAGGAGGAGACACTGTGAGCGATCCGATGCCCGCCGGGCGATGGGGATTCGGGCGCGGTGAGGAACGCGACACCTTGAGCACGGGCGTGCGCGAGCAGCAGGGGCCCAGTGGCGTCACCTGGCTGACCTTCGACCGAGCCGAGCGGCTCAACGCGTTCACCGGTCTCGACTACCAACAACTCCGCATCGCCGTCGAGCGCGCCACCGCCGATCCGGCGACGCGGGTGATCGTGCTCACGGGTGCGGGCCGCGCCTTTTCGGCCGGTGCCGACCGCTCGCTCCTCGACGAGACGACCCCGATCGCCGATCGCCATCTCGCTTCGACCGAGTTCGGCGGCATGCTCGACGCGATCGATCGTTGCGACAAGCCCATCGTGGCCGCCGTCAACGGGCTCGCCGTCGGGATCGGCTGCACCATCCTGCTGCACTGCGACCTCGTCCTCGTTGCCCACTCGGCACGCTTCCGAATGCCGTTCACGGCGCTGGGCATCGTGCCCGAGGCCGGCAGTTCAGCCCTGTTGCCGCTGCGGGCCCGCTGGGGCGACGCCGCCTGGGCGATGCTCTCCAGCGAGTGGTTCGACGGCGCCGCCGCGGTGTCCATGGGCCTCGCCTGGCGCTCGGTCCCGGACGCGGACCTGGTCGGCGAGGCCACTGCCGTGGCGAGCACCATCGCCGCGCTCGATTCTGCTTCGGTGACCGCCACCAAGCGACTGCTGGTCGCCGGTCGAGCTGAGGTGGCCCGCGCCGCCATCGACCGTGAAATGGCCGCCATGGCCCTGCTCGTCGGCCGAACTGCGGACAGGAGCGAGGGCACCTTCGAGTAGGAGGTGAGGCTCACCGGGCAGCCCGACATCGGGATCCCCCGGGGTGCACAATTTTCCCATGGCTCCCCCATGGCGTCGGACACCCTCATCGGCCGTGGATTCGCCCTCGGCGCGCTCCGATCCGCGGTCGACAGTTCAGCGGCGGGAAACGGTGGCGTGGTGCTCGTCTCGGGTGAGGCCGGGATGGGCAAGACGGCGCTGGCAACCGAAGCCGCCGCTTATGCCGCTTCGCGCGGTGAGGACACTCGGTGGAACCCGAGGAGGAGGCGTGAGGTTCCTTGACAAGCCAGGCGCACACGCGGTCGAGGCCCCACCGCAAGGGCGGGGCCTCGATCGCTCGTGACGATGGCGGTCAGACCGACACCATCTCCTTCTTGCTTCCCATGCCGTCGGAGACTTCGGGAAGGGTGAAGACCTTGTTCCCAAGAGTCCACTTGGCATGCACGAAGCCGGCAAGTGCCAGCATGACCAATACGGCGGCGACCCACCACGCCACGTTCTCAACCTGCCTGGCCGTCCGGCCGAGCTCGCTGAAGCCATAACTCGTGAGCAGCTCGTTCCGGAGCATGGTCCGCCTCAGCGGAACTCGAGACCGGCGAAGTCCCCCTTCTCGCGCCACTGCTTCAGATACTGGAAGTAGGTCACGGCACCGCCTGGATAACCGAGGAACCAATCGATCCCCCCACCCTTCCCCTCGTTGTTGTAGTAGCCGGGGGTGCAGTCGAGCGATCCGATCGTGCCCAGCTGCGGGGCCGAGTAGAGCAGCTCCATCCATTCGGCTTGACCCTGGGCCGTCACCTCCACCTCGGCATGGCCACCGTCTCTTGCGGCCTTCACGATCATGGCGATCGTCAGCCCGGCCTCGGTGAAGTTGTGGGGCACGTTGGAGATGAGGTTGGCGCCCTGCGCGACCTGCACGATGAACGCGTTGGGGAACCCATGCACGTGGGTGCCGTGCTTGGTCACCATCCCGCCGGCCCATGCCTCGGACAGCTTCACACCGTCGCGGCCGGTCATGTCGAAACCGGCCCGCCGGGTGAAATCGGTGCCGACCTCGAAACCCGACGCGTAGATGATGCAGTCGACGGGGTACTCCACTCCGGCGACCACCACACCGGTGGGGGTGATCCGCTCCACCCCTTTGCCATCGGTATCGACCAGGTGGACGCCGGGCTCGTTGTAGGCCTGCAGGTACTCGTCGTGGAAGCAGGGGCGCTTGCACAACTGCCGGTACCAGGCCTTGAGCTTCTGCGCGGTGTCAGGGTCGGCCACGATCGAGTCGACGCGTGAGCGGATCTCGCTCATCTTCTCGAAGTCGGAGTCCTCGAAGGCGGCCATCACCTTCTCGGGGGTGAAGTCCTCCGGGGGGAGCGACATGATCTTGTCGCGGATACGCGTCGCCAGGTCGGTCCATCCGTCCATCACGAGGTCCACGTCGGGGATGGCGAAGCCGCTCTGGGTAGCAGTGAAGTTCTCGAGCCAGCGCCGTTGCCATCCAGGCGTGGCGATCTCCGCGAACCAGGATGGGTCGGTGGGCCGGTTGTCTCGCACGTCGACCGACGACGGAGTTCGCTGGAACACGTAGAGCTCACCACAGTCGCGGGCGAGGTGCGGGATGCACTGCACCGCGGTTGCCCCCGTGCCGATGATGCCGACCCGCTTGTCGTGCAGCCGGTCCATCGGCGCACCGAAGGTGTCGCCGCCGGTGTAGCCGTAGTCCCACCGGCTGGTGTGGAACGAGTGGCCGGCGAAGTCCTCGATTCCGGGAATACCGGGCAGCTTGGGAACGTGCAATGGCCCGAGGCCCATGCCCACGAACTGGGCGGTGAAGTCGTCGCCGCGGTTGGTCCGGACGCGCCAGCAGGAGCGAGCGGCGTCCCAGGTGAGGTCGGTGACCTCGGTGTGGAACAGGGCGTTGTCGTACAGGCCGAAGTGCTTCCCGATGCGGCGGCTGTGCTCGAGTATCTCGGGGGCGTGCGCGTACTTCTCGGTCGGCATGTGGCCGGTTTCCTCGAGCAGCGGCATGTACACGAACGACGCCGTATCGCACTGCGCGCCGGGGTAACGGTTCCAGTACCAGGTGCCGCCGAAGTCGCCCGCCTTCTCGATGATGCGTACGTCCTCGACGCCGGCTTCACGCAGGCGGGCACCCGTCACCAGACCGGCGAACCCACCACCGATGAACGCGACCGACACGTGGTCGGTCTTGGGGTCGCGCGGCGTGAGCGGGGTGTAGGGATCGTCCAGGTAATGAGCCAGCTGGTCCTTGAGCTGGAGGTACTGGTCGTTGCCGTCGGGCCGGACGCGCTTGGCACGCTCCTCGGCGTACTTGCGCTTCAGAGCGTCTTTGTCGATGGTCGTCATCGCCGGGCAGTCCAGACCCACATGTGCCTCCCGGTCAAGTGGCTCGGTGGCCGAGCGGCACGAACTCGATGTAGCCATCGGTTCCATTGACCCGGATCCGCTGCCCATCCTGGATCAGCCGGGTGGCGTGCTCCACGCCGACGACCGCCGGTAGGCCGTACTCCCGTGCGATCACCGCGCCGTGGGTCATGATCCCTCCGACCTCGGTGACGAGTCCCCCGGCGGCCACGAACAGGGGCGTCCAGCTGGGGTCCGTGTAGGCGGTGACGAGGATGTCGCCCGGTTCGAGATCGGCCTCCGCCATGTCCAGGATAACGCGGGCCCGCCCCTCGATGACCCCGGCGGAAACGGGCAGGCCCACCAGCGCTCCGGCCGGCAGGCCGTCGCGGCGGTACGAGCCGTTGATGGCTTCGCCGTCGGAGGTGAGCACCCGGGGTGGCGTGAGCGCGCGGTAGGACCCGAACTCGTCCTTGCGCCGGCGGATGAGGCCGTCGTCCACCCGATTCGTGCGCACGACGTCGTGGAGTTCCTGGAACGAGAGCCAGAAGATGTCGTCGCGCTCGCGAAGCACGCCGGCCTGCACGAGGCGCTCGGCCTCATCCAACAAGGTCTGCTTGTAGACGAAGTAGCGGCTGACCATGCCGTACTTCGGGTACTCCCGGTACCCGATGAAGGTGCGGACGAGGTCGATCATCCGTTTGGTCTCCTGCGCCTTCCGGCGTCCATCGGCCAGGGCTGCCACGCGCTCCAGCAGTTGCTGCTCCTTCTGCCAAGCCTCCTGCCGTCCCCGTTCGAAACGCCGCCCGGCTTCGCCGGCAGAGAAGTTGTCGATGTTGGACAGGAGCATGGGCACGAGCGCGGTGGGTTGTTCGCTCCAACGCGGCCTGGTGATGTCGATCTCGCCGACGCAGCGCATGCCGTACTGGTCGAGGTAGGCACGGATGGCCTCGCGCGACTCGCGCCCTCCCGCGAGTTCCGCAAGCTCGTCGAGGAAGTCGTCATCTGCGACGCGGCGCAGGTAGTCGACGACCACCGGGTGCGGGCGGATCACGTCGGCGACGTCGAGGAGTGCCAGACCCATCTCCGAGGTGACGTTGTGCGGGACAGACTGCGTGAGCATGTCGGCCGCGTTCTTCTCGCCCAGCCATTCCTGCAGGTGCTCGTTGAGCCACCACGTCGCGTCCATGGCGGACATGAACACCTCATGGCTGTGCGGATCGAACAGGATCCGCTTCAGTTCCCGGATGTCCTCGAGGATGAAGTCGAGCAGCGCGGAGCCGGACTTCTCCCGGATCTCGCGCCGCAACGCCGCCAGCGACGCCTGTGTGCGCTCGATCAGCTCGGTGACGATGGCCGGATCAGGTTCGATCGGGGTCGCCACGCCGCCGACCGGCGGGCCACTCGGACCGTTCTCCGCCAGCGGAGCGATGAAGTCACCGCGATCGAGGACGGTCTGGAGCGCGTCCCGGATGAGCGGATCGGACCTCCCCAGCGCCTCCAGTAGACCTGCTCGAGTCGCGGGCGCGGCGAGGCGTTGCGTGACGTCCACGAACAGCCTGCCGCCGGCTTCGTGCATCGGCGGGAGGGCGGTCAGCTTCCAGAGCGAGATCCCCAGGGGCTTCATGGGGTCGGTCATCATCTGCTGGTGTCCGACGGACACGTAGACGTGGTTGTCCCGGTCACCGGCTTCGGGGATGGGGATGGGGAACACCGTGGTGATCGGCCGGGTCTGGACGAACCAGAAGTCATCATCGACCAGGCACCATTCGATGTCCTGGGGGCACCCGAAGTGCGCTTCGATCCGTTCGCCGAGATGGGCGAGCCGCACGACCTGCTCGTCGGTCAAGGCCGGATGCTGCTGGCGTGCCGGCTCGACGGTGACGCCCTGGGTGCCGGCCGTGAACAGCACGCCGGTCACCTGGGGGAACACCATCTGCTGAACCACGACGGCCATCTGGACCTGCCGGTGGTCGACGCCGTTTCGTACTCGGTAGGTCACTGCCCGCTCGGTGAACAGAGAGGCCCAGCACCGGCTGAGGTTCTGCAGGATCGCCGCCGTCCCCATGACGTTCAGGAACGAGTCCTGCTGGCCTGCGAACGACGCCGCCGGCAAGTCCTCCGCCGTCGCGCTGGACCGGACGG
>JANMIX010000742.1:0-1893 GCA_031376015.1 Acidimicrobiia bacterium
ACATAGGTCAGCCGGCCGTCCTCGGTGGCGCGACGCAGCGCGTCGGCCAGACCCAGATTGGAGTGACCCACCATCCCGAAGGCCGCGTCCAGGCCCCAGTCGCACAGGACGTCGACCATTTGGTCCATGAGCGAGATCACCGGTGCTTCGACCGGCAGTTCGATCTCCAAGGTGGTCTCGCTCGCCCGGCGAACGGGGTAGCACACCGCGGCGTCGCTGAATCCCGAGGGCGGTCGCCCGGTGGTCGGGTCGTACTCGTAGGCATGCCAGGGACAGATGAGGAATCCGCCCTCGAGTTGCCCGTCACCCAGGGGGCCGCCCTGGTGGGGGCAGCGGTTGTCGAGGGCACCCCAGTCGTCGGGACCCTCGCCGGTGCGGGTGAGGCACACGGCCCGCGCCGCCACCACCACGGTCGTCACCCGCCCGACCGGCAGGTCGGGTACATCGATGGAGGTCCACGCCCGCTCGCTCACGGCGCGCACCTTGCTCTCTTGGTCCGCCGGGCGCAACCGATCCGGGACGGAATTTCACAGCTGTTCAGCGAGGCTCCGAGGGGCTGGGGTCGAGGACTCTCAGGTGCCGGCGACGGCACCGGGCCGCAGCGCGTCGCGCACGATGCGCAGGGCCGCCTCCAGCGCGGCGGTCTGCTCCTCGCTCAGCAGGCCGGTGAACACCGAGTCGAGGTGCTGCACGTGGAGGGGCACCGCGTCCGCCACGCGCTTGCGGCCCTGCTCGGTCAGCACGGCGTAGGCGGCGCGCCGGTCGCTCGGGCAGGCCTCGCGGCGTACGTCGCCCAGTTGCTCGAGCCGATCGATCGATCGGGTCAGGCCGCTGGGGGAGAGGTTCACCTGCGCAGCCAGATCGCTCATCCGCAAGCGCTGGTCCTCGGACCGGGCCAGTCGCAGCAGGATCTCGAAGGCCCCGACGCCGATGCCGCATTCCTTGGCCAGTAGGCGCTCGAGTTCGGCGGCCAGGCCGGCATGGGTCTCGAAGAACAGTCCAGCCAGGGTGAGGCGGTCGTCGTTCAGGGAGCACTCCATGGGAAACATTCTACAAGAAAAGGTTGCACGCGCAAGGACTTGGTCGTATATTGCGTGTGCAAGCAAATATTGTGCACGCAAGCACACGAGACCTCAGGAGCAGCAATGAGCGAGACCCTCAGCACCCCCCAGTCCCTCACCCGTCCGTGGAACGGCACCGACGTCCCCGCCGCCGGCGCCTACCGCCTCGACGTTTCCCACACCGAGGTCGGCTTCTCGGTGCGTCACCTCATGGTCAGCAAGACCCGCGGCCGCTTCGGCGACTTCGACGGCACTGTGGTGATCGCCGAGGACCCGACCGAGTCCTCCCTCGAGGTCTCGGTGCGCCTGGCCTCGGTGGACACGCGAGACGAGACTCGTGACGGGCACTTGCGCACTCCCGACTTCTTCGACGTGGAGAACTACCCCGAGATGACCTTCCGCTCCACCGCGGTGCGCCACATCGGTGGCGATCGCTGGGCGGTGGACGGCACGCTCACGGTCAAGGGCGTGAGCCGGCCCCTCACCCTCGACACCACCTTCGAGGGAACCTCCGGCGATCCCTGGGGCGGAACCCGCACCGGCTTCTCGGCCAAGGGTGAAATCGACCGGGAGGCATTCGGGCTGACCTGGAACGCCGCGCTGGAGACCGGCGGGGTCGTCGTCGGCAAGAAGGTCACCATCGAGATCGAGGCCGAAGCAATCCTCCAGTAGCCGGCCGAACGTTCCGATCCTTCGGGCCTGCCGAGTCCTCGGCGGGCCCGATCGGCGCGTTTTGGGCTCTTTGCCGGGAGCATGCGCACGTAGTTCCTCTTGACTAGTCACACAATGCGTGGTCCTATGCACACAGAGCGTGAGATTTTCGCAACACGCC
>JANMIX010000776.1:0-3547 GCA_031376015.1 Acidimicrobiia bacterium
GAGCTGATTCCGGACTGGAACTGTCCAAAGATCCCACAGTGCTGTCCGCCCCAACCCGGCGCCGAGAAGGATCCCTTCACCGATCAGGGTGACGCGATGGCACCCCCGGCATGACCGACCCTCGCGGTGCGGCGGTGCTGCGGCGCCTCGAGCTCACGGTGAACCGCCGCCTCGACGGCCTCCTCCAGGGCGACTACCGCGGTCTGGTGCCGGGCCATGGCACCGAGCCGGGCGAGACCCGTGGCTACCAACCCGGCGACGACGTGCGCCGCATCGACTGGAACGTCACCGCCCGCACCGGCGAGCTGCATGTCCGCGATGCCATCGCCGATCGCGAACTGGAGTGCTGGCTCGTCGTGGATCAGTCGGCCAGCCTCGACTTCGGCACCGCCGGTTGCGAGAAGCGTGACCTGGCCCTCGAGATGGCCGCCGCAGTGGGGTTCCTCACCGCTCGCGGAGGAAATCGCATCGGCGCCCTGCTCCTGCGCGGCAGTGAGTCGGTCACGGTGCCGGCCCGCTCGGGCCGCCGGCACCTCTACTCGATCCTGGCCCGAGTCCAGGATGCGCCACGGGACAGCGCCGGCGCGCCGCTGGCAGCGGGCCTCGATCGCATCGGCGCGATCGCTCGGCGCCGAGGTCTGGTGGTGGTGATCTCCGACTTCCTGACCAGCGCCGCGGAGATCGACGGGGGGCCCGGCGACGCGGCGTCATGGTCGCACGCGCTGCGCCGTCTCAACCTGCGCCACGACGTCATCGCCGTGGAGGTGCTCGACCCTCGCGAGCTGGAACTGCCTTCGGTCGGGGTGCTGACCCTCGTCGATCCCGAGACTGGACGCCAGCGGGAGGTCCGTACCACGGACCGACGCCTGCGCGAGCGCTACGCGGCAGCGGCCAGCGCCCAGAGGCTCGGCATCGCCGCTGCCATCCGTGCGTCCGGCGCCGCCCATCTCGAGTTGCGGACCGACCGGGACTGGCTGCGGGACCTGGTCCGCTTCGTGGGCCTGCGGCGCCGGCTGGTGGCCGGGGTGCCCGCCGCCGCCGTGGTGGCGACGCCGTGAGCTTCCTCGACCCCGTTCGGCTGTGGCTGCTGGTGGCGGTGCTGGCGTTGGTGGTGGCATACGTGGTGATGCAACGCCGCCGGCGGAGCTACGCCGTGCGGTTCACGAACCTGGCGCTGCTCGACAAGGTGGCACCGCAGCGGCCCGACTGGCGCCGGCATGTCGCCGCCGTGGGATTCGCCCTCGCCCTCACGGCATTGGTGACCGGCTTCGCCCGGCCCACGCATGTGAGCAAGGTGCCCCGCGAGCGGGCCACGGTGATGATCGCCATCGACACCTCACTGTCGATGGCTGCCACCGACGTGACCCCGTCGCGTATCGGCGCGGTGCAACGCGCCGCGGAATCGTTCATCGCCAAGCTTCCCGCCACCCTCAACGTGGGCCTGGTCACCTTCCACGGCAACGCCGTGCTGGCGGTACCCCCGACGACCGACCGCAACCAGATCCGAACGGCCATCGGACGCTTGACCCTCGGCGAGGGCACGGCCATCGGCGAGGCCATCTTCACGGCACTCGACGCCCTCGCCGGGATCAACGCCTCCACCCCGGCCGGCGAGGCGTTGGTGCCGGCGCGGATCGTGCTGATGTCCGACGGCAAGACCACCGTCGGGCGGCCCAACAACGACGCGGTGCGCGCCTCCCTGACCGCCGAAGTGCCCGTGTCCACCATCGCCTTCGGCACGGACGCCGGCACGATCATGGTGCCCCAGGAGCCAGGGCCGATCCCGGTGCCGGTGGACCGCGCCGCACTGGAGGACATCGCCAAGGCCACCAACGGTTCGTTCTTCTCGGCCACGACCGAAGGCCAGCTGTCGAAGGTCTACGCCGATATCGGCAGCTCGGTCGGCTACACCGACAAGGACACGGAGTTGACGTCGTGGTTCCTCGGCGCCGCCTTCGTGGCGCTCGTGGGCGCAGCCGCCGCCAGCCTCACGTGGTCGGCCCGCCTGCTCTGAGCGGTTGCCTCGTCGCCGCCCTCCATGGCGGCTGCGATCGTTGCTCCGGCTGGCGCTACGCGCTGATGGGGGTGGCCCGCTCGGAGACCACGCGGCTGGAGCCTCCGGGCTGCATGGTCACCCCGTAGAGGCAGTCGGCCGCCTCCATCGTGCGCTTCTGGTGGCTCACGATGATGAGCTGCGCCTCGCGGCGGAACTCGGCCACCAGATCCAGGAAACGATGCAGGTTCACGTCGTCGAGGGCGGCCTCGACCTCGTCCATCACGTAGAACGGGCTCGGACGGCTGCGGAACACGGCGAACAGGAAGGCCAGCGCGGTGAGGGAGCGCTCGCCGCCCGAAAGCAGCGACAGCTTCCGCACGTTCTTGCCCGACGGCTTGGCCTCGACCTCGATGCCGGTGTCGAGCAGGTTGTCGGGATCGGTGAGCTTGAGCGCACCCGCCCCTCCGGGGAAGAGCGTCTCGAACAGTGCCTCGAAGTTGGCCGCCACGTCGGCGTAGGCGGCGGCGAAGACCGCGATGATCTCGGCGTCGATGGCCCGGATGACCTTGGTCAGGTCGCGGCGAGCTGCCTTGACGTCTTCGAGTTGGGATTCGAGGAACTCGTGCCGCTCCTGCAGCGCTTCGTGTTCCTGCAGCGCCAGCGGGTTGATGGGGCCCATCAGGCTCAACTCACGCTCCAGTTCGCGCACCCGGTCCCGGGGGTTCGAACCCTCGGGCACCGGCGGACAGGCGGCCGCCATGGCCACTTCCGGCTCGGTGTCGAGGTCGCGCCGAAGCGTCTCGATGCTGGTCTCCAGGCGCACGGCCAGATCGGCCTCTTCGAGCTCCGACCGCCGGGCCAGTTCGCGCGCCTCTTCCAGGGAGCGCTCATCGGCGCTGCGTTGCTTTCGCAACGAGTCGAGGTTGGCGGCCACCTGCCGGGCCTGTTCGGACTGCAACCGGCGTCGCTCGTGCAGCATGGCCAGTTCCGAGTCGACCACGGCCAGGCGTTCGCCGACCATGACACCGAGACGGGCGACGGCCCGAGCGGTGCCTTCCAGGGCGACGCGACGTTGCTCGGCCGCGCCGCGCTCGGCCACGTTGCGCGACAGTCGCTCCTCCACATCGACCGAACGGCGCTGCAGAAACGTGCGGCGCTGCTCCAGTCCTGCGGCCCGCACCTCGATGTCGGTGCGCAGGGCCCCCACTGCGGCGGCGCGCTCCTCCAGGCGGCTGCGAGCTGCCGCCATGGCCCGGCCCCGCTCCAGCGCGCCGGCCTCCTCGGCCTCCAGATCGGGCAGCAGGCGTGCCAGTTCGGCCACGCGGGAGTCGTCGCGCCCTACCCGCTCGGTCATCTCCTCGAGGTGCGCCGACAGCGAGGCCGCCTCGGCGGCGGCGTCGTTGCGTTCGGAATCGACACGGGCCAGCGCGTCGCCGGCCTTGGCTATCGCGTTGGCGTGCTCCCGACGGGCGGCCGCCGCGGCGGTCACGGCCCGCTCGGCTTCGCGGGCGGCGGCCGCAGTGGCAGCCAGCGCCGCCTGCGCCCGCTCGT
>JANMIX010000777.1:0-3731 GCA_031376015.1 Acidimicrobiia bacterium
GATCGGCGTCGCGGTGGTCGATCACGGCGAAGTCCTTGTCGGACATGGCAAGCGAGTACTGCCCCGAGGACAGGGTCTTCATGGTCTCCGAGGCGCCGGCCACCAGGTGATCGAGCGCCTCGTCGAGCACCCAACGCTCGAAGCCCTTCGTACCCAGGTGCTTGTGGAGGGCCCGGGCCACCTCCTGGCGTTGGGCGGCCTGGGCCCGTCGCTGATGCAACTCGCCCACCCGCGCCAGCGCGGCCTCGATGCGCTGCAGGTCGGACTCGGCGCGAGTGTGCGCCGCCACCACCGTGTCGCGCAGGTCACGCCCGGGCTCGATCCCCTCGGACCGGCAGCGCTCCACCAGCTCGGCGTGAATGGCGGTGGCTTCGGCCTCCGCCGCGGCTGCGTCGGACTGCGCGGCCTGGGCGGCCTCGTGGTGCTGGGGCGCCGCGGCGGCGGCCCAGGCGGTGAGGTCGGCCCAGCCGGTCATCAGATCGTCACCCACCGGCATCGGCGCGCCCAGCGGCGTCAGCGTTGTGGCAGTGCGCAGGAGGTCGTCGCGCGCCGCGGTGGCGGACTGTTCCGCGGCCGTGGCCGCCTGGCGGGCCTGTTGAGCACCGCTTCGGGCATTTCGGTCGGCGGTGCGTGCGGCCTCGGCGGCACGTGCGGCCGCATCGATGGCCTCCAGCGCCGCCTCGGCCTCGGCGACCGCGGGACCGCTGGCCAGCGCGGTCTCCAGTTCGGCGATGCGCTCGAGCACGGTCGCCAGCGTGGCCCGGACCTTCTCGGCCTCACCGGTGGCCGCCTCGAGATCCTTGGCACAGCGGATCCGATGTTGGCGGGCGTGCTCAACCGCCGCGGGCGGGCCGCCGCCGGCAGGCAGAGTAACCACGGTCTGCTCGCACACCGGGCAGGGCTCGCCCGCCAGCAGATGGATGCGCACCTGCCCGGCCAGGTCGGCCACTTGGGCCGCTTCGAGGGCGGCCTCGGCGGCCGCCAGTTCCTGGCGGGCCGCGTCCTGCGCCTCGGCGGCCCGTGCCACCATCGGCTCACCCTTGGCCCGCCGGCCCTGTTGCTTCTCCAGTTCGGCCAGCCATTCCAGGGCGCGTTCCCACGGGCCCCGTGAGCCGAAGGCCGCCACCTGGGCCTCGGCCTGCTGCACCGCGGCTTGCGCTGCTGTCTCCGCGGCCTCCGCGTCGCGCCGGGCGGCTGCGGTGGCCAGCTGCGACGCCGCCAGATCGGCCAGACCGGCCGGGGGCCGAACCTGCTGAAGCGTGCGGGCGACCTGCGCAGCCTGCTCCGCTCGGGTGCGTGCCTCCTGCACCCGAGCCATCGCCGCCGCCGCCGCTTCGAGCCGTTCTTCGACGGTGCGGTGCAGTTTGTCGAGCACCGCCACCCGGGTCGCGGCAGCGTCGCGGGCCTGCACGGTGGCGTCACCGAGGCCGGCCAGCTGCTCGTCGAGGGAGACGACCTCGCGCTCGGCGGCGACATCGCGCTGGTGCGCCACATCGGCCATCCGTTTGTAGAGGCCCAGATCGAGCAGGCGCACCAGCATGCTCTGGCGGTCGTCCGGCTTGTCGTGCAGGAACCGGGCGAACTCGCCCTGAGGCAGCACTACACACTTCGTGAACTGGTCGTAACTCAGCCCCAACAGCTCCTCGACGGCGGCATCTACCTCCTTCTTCACCCCGGCCAGCACCGCCCCGTCGCCCAGGCGTTCGAGGCGGGCCTCCTTGGTGTTGGCGCCGCTGGCGGTGCGACGGACGAGGCGGAACACCCGGTAGGCCTCGTCGCCCACGGTGAAGTCGAACGACACCCGGGCCTGAGGGGCGCCCTGTGTGATGGCGGGTACCAACAGCTTCTGGTCCTGGTAGCGGGGCACCGAACCGTAGAGCGCGAAGCAGATGGCATCGACCACCGTGCTCTTGCCCGCGCCGGTGGGCCCGGTGAGGGCAAACAGGTCGGCGCCACGGAAGTCGACCTCGGCCTTGTCGCGATAGGCGCCGAAGCCCTCCATCGTGAGATGGACCGGTCTCACGTGTGGGCCTCCACTTCTTCGTAGATCTCCGCGAAGAGCCGCACCAGGGCCGGGTCGTCGACCTGCTGGTCGGAGAGGTACAGCCCGAAGAGCTCCACCGGCGATTTGCCGGCGCGGGTCTCGGGCCGTTCACGGTCGGACGAGGTGTCGTCGTCGCGCACCATCTCCACCGCCACCGCGTCGGCCACGAGTGCGCGCACGTCGTCGGCCAAGCCGGTGCGAAGCGGCTCGCGGAGGCGGACCTTCACCCACTCCTCACCCGTGAGCTCGGCGGCCAGCGCCTCGATCTCGGCCAGAGATCCCTCCAGTTGCACCAGCCGCCGGCCGCCGCTGAGTGACACCGGTGTGACCTTGGCCCGGGTGGTGGCGGTGGCCTCTACTAGCAGGGCCGACTTCTCGTCGTTGCGCTCACCGAAGTCGAGCGCCAGGGGCGAGCCGGGATAGTGGATGGGCAGGGCGCCGGGCACCTGCTGGGCCCGGTGCAGATGGCCGAGCGCCACGTAGTGGGCCGAGGCGGGGAAGCAGGACGCCTGCACGGCGTACTCGAACACGCTGTCGGAGGCTCGCTCGCTGCCGACGGTGACTGCCCCCTGCACCATGGCATGGGCCAGCACGATGTTGACGGTGCCGCCTCCGGCGAAGGGCACGGCCATGGCCCCGACGAGGGCGCGGTAGTGATCGGCGTACTGGAGGTGGGCGTCGTCGAGATTGCGGGCCAGCAGGTCGGTGGCGCGCACGATCCAGCGCTGAGAGAGGAACGGCAGGCACGCCACCAGCGCCCGCTCCGAGGCGTCGCGCGAGAACACCTCCACCACGCCTCCCTCCTCGGGGCGCAGGAAGCTTGACCTGGTCTGGATCGAGCCCAGTTCCAGCAGAGGGGTGATGGCTTGCAGGCGACGGTCGTTGTCGTGGTTGCCGCCGATCACCACCACTGCCGCGCCGGTTTCGGCCAGTTCCAGCAACGCCCGGTAGACGATGCGCTCGGACTCGGGCGTGGGCGCCTTGGTGTCGAAGACGTCACCGGCCACCAGCACGCAGTCGACCTGCTCCTCGGCGGCTATGCGGGCCAGTTGGGCCAGCACCGCTTCGTGTTCGGCGGCACGGCTGCGGCCGCGCATGGCCCGGCCCACGTGCCAGTCGCCGGTGTGCAGGAACTTCATCGGGGCAACCCCGCGAAGGGATCGGTCACCGTGGTGAAGGCGGCGGGGTTGGCGCCGGCCTCCTTATGGCGGGTGGCCCAGGACGGGAAGGGGAACTCGAGCACCAGGGGTACCGGCAACTCGGGTTGGCTCACGATCATGGTGCCCGGCTTCACGATGGTGGCCCGCTGGCGCTGCACAGCGGGAAGGAAGCCGTAGTCGGGGCGGGTGGCCTCGGCCGCGTCGAGGCGACCCACCACGCGGATGGCCGAGTTGGCGATGATGCGCCGCTCCACCTCGCTTGCGGTCTGCTGGCAGCCGATGAGCACGATGCCCATGGAGCGGCCCCGCTCGGCCACATCCAGGAGGATCTCCTTGATGGGGCTGGAGCCCTCACGGGGGGCGTACTTGTTCAGCTCATCGAGCACGACGAACTGCAAGGGCCGAGCGGTGCCGGAGCGCTCCTTGTCCTCGAAGGCCTTGCGCAGCAACACGCCGACGACGAACCGCTTGGCCCGGTCGTTGAGATTGTGGATGTCGACCACGGTGACCTGGTGCTGCAGTTCGAC
>JANMIX010000788.1:0-1601 GCA_031376015.1 Acidimicrobiia bacterium
CGTGCCGTTGGCCGGCGACTGGGACGGGGACGGCACCATCACGATCGGCGTGCGCAGCGGGCGGACCTATCTGCTGCGCAGCACCAACACCCCCGGTTCGCCGGACGTGACCGTCGACTACGGCCTGTCCACCGACACCGGTCTCGTCGGCGACTGGGACAACGTCGGCGCCACCACGCCGGGGGTGTGGCGGGCGGGCATCTTCTACCTGCGCAACACCAACACCAACGGCACCGCCGATGTGAGCTTCTCGTTCGGCACCAGCACCGACACCCCGTTGGTGGGGCGCTGGAAATGACCGGCGCCGTTCAGGCCTCGAGCCGCCACAGGTACAGCGCCACGTCGTAGTGGTCGACGAAGGAAGGGCGGTGCGACACCGACTCCTCCCAGTAGTCGAGGCGAACGGAGAGGTCCTCCACCCTGCGCCAGTCGAGCGCGGTCAGGCCGGCCGGGACCGCCGCCCCGTGGGTGGCGACGAACACGGTCCGTTCCGGGTACACCGCTCGGTAGGCCCGGACCTGCGCAACGGTGGGAACCGCCCGCAGCACCGCGCTGACGGCGCCCTCCTCGAGCCAGACCGGTGCCGGCAACACCCGCGACGGGTCGAACACGTCGCCCGCGCGCGGGGCTTCCCACAGCACGAGCGCCCCCTTGCCGGCAACCAACTCGCCGATGTGTGCCACCAGGGGTCGGGAGCCGCCGAACTCGTCGTGGGCCCGCAGGGGCCACGACTGGCTGACGAAGGTCGCCAGCAACCCGATGCTGAGGACCGCCCCGACCGTGCGCACGTCCCGCCGGCGATGCGCCAGCAAGTAGGCGAGGGCCACCGCCATCAGCACCAGCACCAGCGGCAGCACTGCGGGGACGAATCGCCGGCCCCACCACATGAGCCGGGGCGAGATCTTGGCTTCCCACAGGTACAGCGGGGCCAGCAGGCCACCGGGCAGCACCAGCAGCCATCGCCGTAACCGCCAACGTGGCGTGGTGACGACGGTGAGGCCCCCCGCCGCGATCACGAGGCCCACGCGGGTGGTGAAGTACCCCAGCCATCGAAGGTTGCGTTCGTTGTAGGCGGGAATGATCCTGCCGCTGAACGTCGTCATCGTCTCGCCCAGCAGGGCGCCGCGCTTGTACAGCACCACCCCGGCGACGACCACCGCCGAGACGATCAGGGCGCGGACCCCCCGCTGGGCACCGCCGCGTTCCAGGCGGGCGGCGATCACCGTCCAGTCGAAGCGGTACAGCACGGCGCCGCCCAGCACCACGGCGCCGAGCACCAGGAGCACCAGCGCAAGGCTCGGCAGGCCGTTGGTCAGTGAGTACCCGCGATTGTCGGAGTAGGCGTTCCACAGCGCATGCGGACTCAGCACGAGCGCGCCGGCCAGCGCGGCCACGCACACTCGGCGGGAGCGATGGCGGTGGTGGGCGAAGGTGAGGGCGAGCGTGGCGAAGCCCAACAGCATGAGCACCACCAGCAGTCCGTCCGGCCGGGTCAGGAACGACAGAGTTGCGCACACACCGGCGAGCACCGCCGCCGGTGCCCACCGTTCCTCCACCGCCACCACCAGCAGGAACAGCCCGCCACCGATGAAGAGTTCGGT
>JANMIX010000793.1:0-11179 GCA_031376015.1 Acidimicrobiia bacterium
GGCGGCGGGCAGCAGAACGGCGGGCTCGGCTCGCGGCAGTCAGAAGGCTTCCTACGAAGAGGATGAGCAGAACGATCGCCGGAACACCGCCATCAGTGCCGGTCTGGATGATCTGAACCTCTGCAGTATAGGTGGCGCGCGCAACGTCGACAGTTGGTCCCAGCCTCTCTGCGAACCCGTACTGGTCTCCGAGGTCACGAAACTCGAGAAAACCCACGCCCGCGAGCGGATGGCTTCGGAATACGTCAATTCCGAGCGCTGCAGGCGCCAGTCGGCTGTCGATGCCTGATCGGGTGCTGTTTCCCAACTGCGACAGGAGGAGGTCTTGGAGTGGGCTCACCGCGAGCAGGACCATCACTAGGACGGCGGCAACGCCCCGGACCTGCACGCGGCTTCTTTCTGGGGCCGACATCGTTGAATATGAACGAACCGTCCGCCATCCGAGCCAGACACCGCCCACGAGGAGCGCGAAGACCGCCCCGCGTGTGGCCGTCAGCGCCAGAGCGGTGGCCTCGGCTGCGGCCCTCGGCCACCGTCGCTGGGCGATGCTGGAGAGACACGCTGCGGCAATCACGAATCCGACTTGGTCGCCCAGAGGACCGAACCCGCGAATCTGGCCGTAGGCGTCGACAGTCTCCCCGAAAGCAATTCCGGCAATGCGCGGCAGCAGCAGGGCGCCATAGACAGATGCAGTGATCAGGACAAACGCGCGATCCAAGGCCCGTAGCGCCCTGGCAAGGCCAGCAGCGTCTCGTATTGAGAATGACAGCGACAAGAATACGGATGTCCAAACGAGTAGCGATATGAGCGTCGGCACACTTTGGCCGAATGGACCGTGCCCCGATCCGTAGGAGTGCGATATCGAGATCAAAACCAAGAACGCAAGCAAGCCGAAATAGGTGCGAAAAGATTGGTAAGCGAAAATCCGCGAAGGATACGCCAGAACCCGCAAGAGGAAGCAGCAGAAGAGCACAAGATAGACAAGTATCGGGTTTGAGCTACCCGCCAATGAGTATACGGCGAACAGTGATGGAATGCCGATGATCAGCAACTCAGTCATCGTGATGTCGCTTCGGAGCGCGTCTCTGGTGCGATCTCAAGATAGAGGGCGCTCATCTCCCGAACCATTCGAGCAATCGAGAACCGCTCTGCGGCGTACCGGGCAGCAGTCTCTGCTCTCTTTTTGGCTGAGTCAGGGTCGGAGCGGACCTTGTCCAGAGCGGCAACGAGGCTCTCGGTTGTGGGTTCGAACAGAAGTCCGTACTCACCGTAACCAAGAACTTCTGGAATGGCTCCGCGATTGCTGCCGATGACAGGCACCTCGCGCATCATGGCTTCTATGAGAACCACACCAAGACCCTCCCACCGGGAGGGAAGGCAGAAGAGATCAAACATACGAATCAAATTCCCAGCCTCAGGAATGGATCCGAGGAACCTCACGTCTGCATGCAGAGATTGAGCTTGGCGCTCCAACTGGGAGCGAAGACTGCCACTCCCGATTATGACCAATAGGGCCTCTGGCCTGTGAGCGACAGCGTCAATGAGCAGGTGCACCTGCTTTTGAGGGGCCAGCCTACCGATAAAGCCGATTACGAACCGATTCATGGGCAGATCGTATTGGGATCTGACCAGAGCCGGATCTTCCTGATGCGATTCGGGCGGAGGAAAGCCGTAGTACACGACGCGGGCTGCCTGATGTCGTGAGCCGATCTGACAGCTATCTAGATGCCTACGGACGTGCTCAGTAATCGCGATGAATGATATCGGGAGGTAAGATAAAGCAGTGAGCCAGATGCGCCATGGCCACGACCTATATCTCGGCTCATCGTTGTGCACTGAGAGCGCGATACGGCGGCATCTGGCAAAGAGCGCCAGCATGGGGGTGATAACAAGGTCGAGGTGAATATGCACCACCCGATCTCGGCGGGCCCGTAGCAACCGCCACAAGGCAACCCAAGCGCGCAGAAATGCACTCCATCGAGACAGCGCTGTAGTTCCCGGATGTGCTTCGATTGTTGTGACGGTGACGTTTGCCTCGGTCAGGCTACTCAGCCAGCTTCGCAGCTCAGCCGACGGGGACCCAGTCCATAGCATGGCAACGAGTTCGGCGTCGTGGCCAGCCGCCTCCAAGCCGAGGAGCAGACTGTGCACGTGCAACTCAGCGCCACTCAGCGTCGATCGGCAGGCGTCCTCCGACAGGTAGAGCACGTGGGTACTCGCGGTTGTTGTCACGTCGTCTCTCGGAGGGTCGCCAACACTTGCTCGACCGTCTTGGACAGCTGAAATTCAAGGCTAGTTTCCTTGGCTGCCTGGGCAAGTCGTAACCGCAGCGCCTCGTCGTGACGAAGCAGGGTAAGGGACTCGACGAGAGCGGGGACATCCTGTGGCGCGACCAACAGGCCGTTGACACCGTCCCGAATGGTCTCTCGATTTCCTCCACGATCCGACACGACGCAAGGCAGCCCCGCGACCATCGCCTCAAGGATGGTATGGGACAGACCCTCGTACAACGAGGTGAGGACGAGCACGTGCGAGTGCTTCATCGCAAGTCGGACACTAGGTCGACTCAAGCGCCCAGTGAATACGAGGCGCTCGGAGAGTCCGAGTTGTCTACCCAAGGCCTCGAGCGCCGGCAGCTGAGGCCCGTCCCCGGCAACGGTGACATGAATGCCATCCATCTTCGCTGCCGCCAAGAGCAAGGTCTCAACGCCCTTCCAGTTGGTCAGGCGGCCCACGAAGAGTACTCGGAGAGGTTCGTCAGGTGCACGCAACGACATTGACACGGCCTCGCCGTCTTGCTCAGCCGCATTTGGGATGACCGTGATCTGTTCCCGAGGCACCCCCCAACCGCAGACAAGGTCCCGAAGGTAGTGGCTTGGGGTAATGATTTGTTTGGCACCACGGCACCAGGAGTTTCTTGCATTGATCGCCGCAGCAAAGTTCGCTTGTGCCTGGACGTCCGTCTGAAACTGATCAATGTCTAGAGTGGTAGTGCCGACGTTTCTCGCTTGCTCCCATACCACATCGCCCACGACTTTAAGGATATATGGGCGTCGAAATCGAATCGCAATTGGAGCGGCATAAGACTCTAGGCCATTAATTACAATGGAAGAATGCAACAAGAGTTCTCTGGCAAGAACATACCTGAGCAGCAACTGATATTTGTAGCGAGACCCGGTGTAGATTCGATGGACTTCGTATGGGCGCGAGCTGTCAGAAGGGTCCGTCTCCACATGAGACGAGCAAACAACTGTTACGCGATGGCCATCATGCGAGAGTTGGCCAGCCATGGCGCTGATGAACGTCGACGGGCCACCGATTTCGGGCGGAAAGATATTCGAGACCAAGAGCGTCCGTCCGCTACTCAAATGCCGGCCAAACCATTCGAAGGGGCGCCCTCTTGGAACGCCTGAAGGATCTTGTCAGCATACTCGGCCAGTCCGTGAGTCTGTGACACGAGTGTATGGAGCTTTCTGCGATCACAGTGATGGCAATGAGTCAACATCGAGATGACTTGTTGCACACTCGAATCTAGATCATCCGGATCGAGCAAGGTCATCTCGGGAAAGTCGACGAGTAAGTCAGTAAAGGCCGGATTGCTCGTGATAACGGGACATCCACACGAGAGTGCCTCGAGGACCGTCTTATCCATGCTCCCAGTGTCGCCAAGATTGATGTGGAGACATGCAGAGTCATACAGCCGGGCGACGCTATCCCGATCGATGGGCCCAGTGAACTCAAGGACTGAACCAAGCCCTCGTCGAGTCACATGAGCAAGAAGTTCTTGATGGTAGTTAGAGTCATCGCCTGTGATCGGGCCACCTACGATGAGAAAACGGGCGGTTCCGGATTCCTTGAGACTGTCAGCGATGGCGATGAGCCGCTCTATTCGTTTGCGCCGGGAGATCCGACCTACAAACACGATGTTGTGCGCTCCTTCGTGGGTAGGGCTCGGCCCCGGGCGCAGATGAAACATTCCGAGATCTATTGCTTGCCCAATGACCCGGACCTTGGAAGATGGGAGGCGGAATCCCTCGGCAGTGGAAGTTAGGACCGTTGAGACGCGATCGTGGGCTCTCTCAAGATCTCGAGTAATCGAGCCATGGGCATACCAGAGACCAACGGGTATGTGTCGTATCCTAAACGCCGGCCACAGTATATTGGCCCATCCAAAATTCATATGTATAAAGCATGCGTCGATTCTGTGACGGACGAGTAAGATCAGTACATAGAGATTCAAGAGGTAGCGTGCCCCAACCCAGCGGAACGGAGCACGCTGGGGCCAGCGAGGAAATGTCTTTACAGTGAGCCCCGGAGTCGAAAAATGCTGCGACGCGTGATGTGTCAAGACGAGAACGGTGTCGCAGCGCTCAGCCAAGGCCTCAGCCACCTGGACCTGCCACGACAACACCTGAGAGGAAGGGTTCATCTCGAAGTTGATGACGAGGAGGTTCATTGTGTGGTTCCTGTGTCGACTTCGTGCGACAGTTCGTGATAAAGCTCCAAGTAACTACTGGTCATCACGGACTGGTCAAACGATGACTTGGCGCGCTCGTGGCCATGATCGGCCAGTGATTTGCGCAGGTGAGGATCCATGGCCAAGCGAGTCCATGCTGCGAGTAAGTCCTCGGGTTTCAGGGGATCAACGAGCAGCCCGCACCGGCCCTGGTCTAGTAGGTCAGCTATGCCGCCTACGTGACTCGCGACGATTGGGCGACCGGCTGCCATAGCCTCCAAGAGTGAAAGGGGAGCCCCTTCACGGGTAGAGAAGAGCGTCACAACGTCCGTAGCTGCTAGGAGTTCGGCGATATCTTGCCGTCGGCCCAAGAACCTGACGTGAGGTGTACTCCCCTCTGTCAGGTCGACAGTGTCCCGTAGGTCGCCAGCGCACGGACCGTCGCCCACCAGAAGGAGGAGGGCTTCGGGAAATCGTTGTTGAAAACGCTGGAAGACTTCGATCACGGTTGCATGGTTCTTCTCGGGCGACAGACGAGCGACGACGGCAATGACGAACCGATGGGGTTCGATGTCGAGTGCGGCCCGCGCCAGGCGCCCCACTTCGCTGCTTCGCTCGAACGCAGACACATCTACGCCATTGGCGATCACGCGGGCTGTAGCTCGAAATATGTTCGAGACGGGCGTGGCCAACGAGGGTGCCAGCGCAATCGGCGTGATGGCAATGCGCTTGAGTAAGCGAAGTATTACGCGGGTGCGCCAGTCAGCTTCTGACGTCGGGTCGGTATGAACAGTATGAACGACCGGCACGGGGGGTAGGACGGCGAGCGCAGGAAGAAGGTATGGCAGGGCATACCGGTGACTGTGGACTATGTGCGGGCGCACCTCTCGAAGACACCTCCACAGGTTGCGGGGAAGGAGAGGATCAGGGCCTAAGCGCTTTCCAAGATGGCGAACCGAAATAGACGACTCGAGGCCAGCCTCAAGCCCGTCGGGGCGCGGGTCAAAGAAAGAGAGAAGTGTGATGTCGCAGGCTTCTGTCAAGCTGTTTGACAGGGCGACCGTCATCGCCTCGGCCCCTCCTGGACCTAGATCCGGGATCACCTGGGCGACCCGAATTCGCCTCAAGGACGGTGCTCCCAATCTGATACGTTCACCACTCGCTCGCGCACCAAGATGGGTTCGATGACGACGATTTGGTCCATGTGTTCGGGTTGTTGGAAGCGGCGGAGCCGGGATTGCCGGGATGTCCCACTTCGTTCCAGTTGCCGCGCTCCCCGGTGCTGGAACCCGCTCAACTTCCCCGCATGAGAGTTGTCTGCATCGCCGGGGCCCGGCCGAACTTCATGAAGATCGCGCCGGTCGTGGCGGAACTCGACGAGCGGGGCGTCGAGAACGTGTTGGTCCACACCGGCCAGCATTACGACAGCGCCATGAGCGACGTGTTCTTCGACGAACTCGGCATCCGCGCCCCCGACCATCACCTCGAGGTCGGCTCCGGAAGCCACGCCACCCAGACCGCCAAGGTCATGACGACATTCGAGCCACTGCTGGCCGAGCTGAACCCCGATTGGGTGGTCGTGGTCGGCGACGTGAACTCGACGGTCGCCTGCACGCTCGTCGCGGCCAAGACCCCGTCGAAGGTGGCGCATGTGGAGAGTGGGTTGCGCAGCCGTGACTGGTCGATGCCCGAGGAAGTCAACCGAGTCGCCACCGATCACCTCAGCGAACTCCTGCTGGCTCCTTCGCCCGACGCCATCGAGAACCTCCAAGCCGAGGGGCTGGGCGGCCGGGCCGTGCTGGTCGGCAACGTGATGATCGACACCCTGGTGCGCAACCTGGAGCGAGCCCGAGCCCGTTCCATCCTCGAGGACCTGGGCCTGCAACGCGACCGGTTCGCCCTCCTCACGCTGCACCGCCCCTCCAATGTCGATGACCCCAAGGTCCTGGCCGGCCTGCTCGGCGCGGTGCGAGCCATCGCACGCACACGCCGTTGGTGTGGCCGGCTCACCCTCGGGTGGCCGAGCGGGTCCGGAGCCAGGATCTCGGCCCGAACGTGTATCTCATCGAACCTGTCGGCTACCTCGACAGCATCGCCCTGCAGGACGGCTCCGCCTTCGTGATGACCGACAGCGGCGGCCTCCAGGAGGAGACATCCGCCCTCGGCGTGCTGTGCCTCACCCTGCGCACGACGACCGAGCGGCCCATCACCATCGAACAGGGGACCAACACCCTGGTCGGAGTCGACCCCGCAACGATCATCGCGGCGGCCGAGACCGCCCGGCACCGAGGTCGGAGCGCGCCGGCCCCCATTTGGGACGGCCGCGCCGCGGGGCGCATTGTCGACGCGCTGCTGACGACCGGCAGCCTGCCGGGCTGGGATCGCAGCGACCACTAGAGCAGTTCCCCCACGAAGTCGGTGCCTCGCAACACGGCCTTGGTATCGAGCACCAGGGGGGCATGCTCGGCGATCACCTTGGCGTCGAAGGCCTCGTGGTTCACCAGCACCACCACCAGATCGCTGGCGGCGAGTTCCTCCGCAGAGAAGGGCACCAGCGTGGCCGGCACTCGGGTGACGGCGATCTCGGTGACGTGGGGATCACATGCCCGCAGGTCGGCACCCAGCGCCGACAGCGCTCGAGCCACATCCAGCGACGGTGACTGGCGGGCATCGGACGTGCCGGCCTTGTAGGTGAGGCCCAGCAGCAGGATGCGGCTGCCCCGCACAGCACGGCCCTGCGCGTTGAGCAGTGAGATCACCCGTTGCACCACGTAGTCGGGCATGTGCTCGTTGATGTCGTTGGCCAGCTCCACGAAACGGAACGAGTGCCCGGCGCGGCGCTTCACCTGCCACGACAGGTAGGACGGATCGATGGGCAGGCAATGCCCGCCCACCCCCGGCCCCGGCGTGTAGCGCATGAACCCGTAGGGCTTGGTGGAGGCGGCGTCGATGACGTTCCAGATGTCGACGTCGAGCGAGCGGGCGAACATGGCCAACTCGTTGACCAGGGCGATGTTGACGTGGCGGAACGTGTTCTCCAGCAACTTCGTCAGCTCGGCCTCGGCCGGCGATCCGACCGGCACCACGGTGTCGACCAGCGCCTCGTAGAAGGCCTGCACCTTGGCCAGCGACTCGGCATCGATGCCCGACACCACCTTTGGCGTCGACACGAAGTTCCATACCTTGTTGCCGGGGTCGATCCGCTCGGGGGAATAGCCGAGGTGGAAGTCCTTGCCGGGCTGCAGGCCCGAGGTGGCCAGCACCGGTGCCAGCACCTCGGTGGTGGTGCCCGGGTACGTGGTCGACTCGAGGATGACCGTGACCCCCGGCCGCAGGTGGGGCACCAGGGTGCGGGCCGCCACCTCCACGAAGGTGAGGTCGGGCACGCCCTCGCGTAGGGGAGTGGGCACGGTGATCACGGCGATGTCGAAGCCGGCCAGCACTGCCCCGTCGCCGGTGGCCTCGAACCCCGCTGCGGTCGCCGCGGCCAGGGCCTCATCGGGCACGTCCTCGACGTAGGAGTGCCCCGAACGCAGCGCCACCAAGCGGGGCACGTCGACGTCGTAGCCCACCACCTTGTAGCCGGCCTCGACGGCGCGCATGGCCACGGGTAGCCCGACGTACCCCAGACCGATGACCGCAACCTTCTCTCCGCCGTTCACCGGCGGGACGTTACCGGTCACGGGCTGCGGTGGGCCGCGAGCCCGCCCATCAGTCCCGCCCCTGCCTCGATGCCAGCACCACGGGGAACACCGGCCCCGCACCGCCGGCCCGCAACAGCCCGCCGACCTCGGTGAGCGTCCACCGCGAGTCGACGGTGTCGTCGACCAGGAACACCGGCCCGCCCAGGGGCGCGCCACGCAGCCCGAACACGCCGGCCACGTTCGTCTCCTGATGGGGGCCGTTGAACTGGGTCTGCTGCGGCGGCGCCTCGCGCAGCCGATCGACCAACGGCACCAGCGGCAGGCCCAACGAGTCAGCGAGACGCGCGGCGAGGTCGGCCACCACGTTGGGCCGGCGCAGCGACGGCACGAAGGTGACCCACGCCGGCCGAGGCTCCGGCGCCCAGTCCGACACCATCTCGGCCATGGCCCCGATCAGGCGGTCGTCGAAACGGCCGTCACGCACGCCGTCGGCCACCAGGCGGCCCCAGCCGGGATCGTTCCACAGGCACAGGGCCCGACCATCCTCCACCCGGAGTTGCTCCGGCAACGCACGGCCGGCCTTGCGTTTGCGGGGTTCGATCATCAGGTAACCGCGCCGTAGGTAGCGCTCGGCTTCGGCCACCAGCGCGTCGTCGAGGGGCACCTCGAAGCGCCGGTCGCCGCACAGGTCGCACACGCCGCAACGTTGCGGGTCGGGATCGTCGAGCACGGTGGTGAGGAAGTGCATGCGGCAGTCGCCGGCCACCGCGTAGGTGATCATCTCGTCCTGCTCGAGGCGCCGGGCCCGGGTGATCGCCTCGACGCGTTCGGTGGGGTACTCCCACGCCATCGACGCCCGCTCGTACGTCATCCCCGACACCCGCCGCAGCGCCCCCTCGATGGTGAGTTGCTTGAGCACCAGTTCCACCGCCCCCCGCTTCATGTTCACCTCCTCCAGCACCGTGTTGACCGACACCGGCCCCGACACCCCGGCGAACACGGCCAGCACCTCGTCGACCCATTCGGGGCTGGGGAAGGCGGTGGTGATGAACCAGTCCTGGATCTGGGCGTCCTCGGCCCCCTGCAGGAGCACCCCCACCGAGTGCTCGAGTTGCCGGCCGGCCCGACCCACCTGCTGGTAGTAGGCCACCGGCGACCCCGGCGCCTGGAAGTGGATCACGAAGGCGAGGTCGGGCTTGTCGTAGCCCATGCCCAGCGCCGAGGTGGCCACCAGCGCCTTGATCTCGTTGCGCTGCAGTTTGTCCTCCGCGTCGAGGCGGTCGTCGCCGTCGGTGCCGCCGGTGTAGGGGAGCACGTCGTGCCCCTGCAGGCGCAACCAGGCGGCCACCCGTTCCACGTCGCGCACGGTGAGGCAGTAGATGATGCCGGTGCCCTCCAGGGTGGGTAGGACCTGGTGCAGCCACGCCAACCGTTGCGCCGGCGCCGGCAGGTCGACCACGTGCAGGCCCAGGCCGCCACGGCCGAGCGTCCCGCGGATCACGTGGCCGGCCGCGCCCAACTGCGTGGCCACGTCGGCGACCACCCGGTCATTGGCGGTGGCGGTGCAGGCCAGCACGGGGATGCCCTCGCCCAGCCCGGCGATCACCTGCGACAGCCGCCGGTAGTCGGGCCGGAAGTCGTGCCCCCAGTCGGAGATGCAGTGGGCCTCGTCGATCACCATCAGGCCGGGGCGGCGGCCCAGCAGCGGCATGGCCCGCTCGGCGAACTCGGGGTTGGCCAGCCGTTCGGGGGAGACCAGCACCAGGTCGACCTCGTCGGCGGCCAGCACGTCGGCCAGTTCCCGCACGGTGGTGGCCGACGACGAGTTGATGGTCATCGTGCGCAGGCCGAGACGGGTGGCCGCCTCGATCTGGTTGCGGATGAGGGCCAGCAGCGGCGAGATCAGCAGCGTGGGCCCCAGGCCCTGCTGGCGCAGCAGATGCGTGGCCAGGAAGTACACGGCGCTCTTGCCCCACCCGGTGCGCTGCACCAGCAGCACCCGGCCCCGCTCGCCGACCAACGCCTCGATGGCCTGGCGCTGGCCGGGCCGGAACTCGGCATCGGCGCGCCCGGTCAGCGAGCGCAGCGCGTCGAGCAGTGGGTCCCCCATGAACCGGACCGTAGGCGGTGGCTGTGACGAAGCGGACTCAGAACGCGGCGCACCTCAAGCTTGACTCGATGACCATGACAGTGCTGTCCTTGCGGCCTAGTCCGCGGCGGTTTCGCTGGGTGTCTCGGAGATGCTGGGGGAAAGATGAATCGGTCGACGCGCGAGCGGCGTATGTGGTGGGGTCGCCTGCTGGGGCTGGCCGCTGCCATCGTCAGCGTGGCCGCGGCGGGCTCCGCTGGTGCCTCGGTCCTGCCGACGCCGGCCGGTCTCCCATCAACCGGCACCATCGCTACCTTTGCTGGCAGTGTGCCCAACGGGCCAGCGACCTCGGTCGCCGTGCCTCCGTCTGACGTGGCGGTGGATGCGGCGGGGAATCTGTTCGTGACCTCAGGCAGTGTCGTGGTCGAGGTCATTGCAGGCGGGGGCATCGCCACGACCGTCGCCGGCAACGGCACCTCCGGGTTCTCCGGTGACGGGGGCCCCGCCACCACCGCCCAACTCTCCACCCCGCAGGGTGTTGCCGTGGATGGGTTGGGGAACCTGTACATCGTCGACTTCGGCAGTTCCCGGGTGCGGAAGGTGGCCGCCGGGTCAGGGATCACCACCACCGTCGCCGGCAACGGCACCTTTGGGTTCTCCGGCGACGGGGGCCCCGCCACCGCCGCCCAACTCGCGGGCCCGACCGGTATGGCCGTGGATGGGGCGGGCAACCTCTACATCGCCGACTCCAACAACGAGCGGGTACGGAAGGTGGCCGCCGGGTCGGGGACCATCACCACCGTCGCCGGCAACGGCACCAGCGGGTTCTCCGGGGACAGGGGCCCCGCCACCGCGGCCCGACTCTCGCGCCCTACCGCGGTGGCCGTGGACGGGTCCGGGAACCTCTACATCGCCGACTCCTTCAACGAGCGGGTGCGGAAGGTGGCCGCCGGGTCGGGGACCATCACCACCGTCGCCGGCAACGGCACC
>JANMIX010000814.1:0-1744 GCA_031376015.1 Acidimicrobiia bacterium
GGCGTGGGCGTGGCGGCCCTGCACGTGGAGGAGGCCACGGGTGGCGCCGTCGGCCTCGCCGGGGGTGAAGCCCACCGCGACACGGGCGGGGATCCCCAACGAGCGGGCCATGGCCGCGTAGGTGCCGGCGAACTGCTCGCAGTAACCGCGCCGGATGGTGAGGAATGCGTCGATGGCCGACTCGCTGTGCCCGGCGGGGACCCGCAGGTCGTAGGTGAAGTTGGTGCGGAACCAGTTCTGCAGGGCCAGGGCCTGGGCGTAGGGCGTGGTGGCTCGGGCCGAGTCGACCACCGAGCGAGCCAGCGAGGCAGCGCGGCGGGAGAAGTCGGGCGGTAGCCCCAGGTCTCGCTCGGCGATGGTGTCGGGCAGGCGGTCCTCGCTGGGCACGCGGGCCAGCGTGGCGGCGTCGAAGGCGGGCAGTGCCGACTGCACCCGATAGCGCAACCCGTCGCTACTGGGCAGGCTCGTCCCCACGATCAGCGTGGACGACACCGGCTCCCAGCGCACTGCGATCCCTGAGGCTTGGAGACGTGCGGCCTGAAAGGCGGCGGGGAGCCAGATCGTGTCGAGCGCGGTGATCTGGAAGGTCTGCTCGGCGGTGGTGATCGGCGCGTTCGAATCGAAGCCGGAGGGGAGCGAATCATGCGCCTTGTCGTAGGAGCCGCTCGAGGACCATACGTTGCCGTCGAAGCGGTCGAGCGAGGTCAGCCGCCAGTACGCCCGGCGGTCGGACTGCACGGTGAAGAGCTCCTGGTCGGATTGTTCCACCAGCCGGGATTTGATCTGCACCATCGGGCTCACGGTGGTTCGGGCGGCGGGGCCGGTGCCCGACTGCCGCCAGCTCACCACCGGTTCGGCGGTGGAGCCGGGCAGCCGCGGGCCCACCACCGCGGCCAGCACCACGGTGACGGCGATGAGGGCGCCCCCGACGCGCAGCAGGGAGGTGGGCCCTCGTGTCTCGTCGGAGACCCAGACACCGGTGGAACGCTGGCGTGCCACCCGATGGGACAGGAGGAAGCCTAACGCCGCAGCGCCGTAGAGGGCGGCGGAGTCGATGCGGTGGGCCTTGTCCGCGAAGAGTGACACGAAGATGAACACCGAGGATGCCGGGATGATCGCCTCGAACGCGGTCCACAACCGGAAGGCGGCCCAGTCGGCCACGAAGGCCGCCCACCACAACGCGCCGCCGAGGGCGAGCAGGAACGCAGGTGTCACCGCAGTGGGGGACCGTACCGACTGGAACTGGTCGTACACGGTGCCGAAGTCGTGCCGGACGGCGGAGATGCTGTCGGCGGTCGGCATGCCGAACAGGGTCGAGGACGGGTACAGCAGCCAGATGGCGATGACCACGAACCCCGCCACCGAGACGAGGGCGGCGAGCAACAGATCCACGTTGCGCCGCCGCAGCACGTGAGCGAGCGCATGGGAGGCCACCGCGAAGGTGGCCAGGCGCAGGAAGAAGGTGGTGTTCGTGAACAATCGCCCGCAGGTGGCCACCACCGCCACGCTGAGCAGGACCAGGGCCACCTCCGGCAGCAGCGCAAGCGTCCGGCGACTCATCGCATGCCCACCCAGGCCGGGGCGCCCGATCGGGTCGGGACCGCGCGGTTCCATGCCGTCGCGAAGGAATCGCCGGCGCCGACGGTCACCCAGGCCGGTGCGCCCGACGCGCCGGCGCTCTGAGCAGGGGCGTCGGTGAAGTGCACGACCGTGGTGGTGCTGCGGTGACGGCCCAAGAGCCCGG
>JANMIX010000817.1:0-1846 GCA_031376015.1 Acidimicrobiia bacterium
CGGCCTGGCTCGCCGGCGATGCCACCCATCCGAGCCTCTCGTAGAAATGCCGCGCCCGGGCGACATCCTCGACGCCGAGCGTGATGAGGCTGATTCGTTGCTCCATGCATCCACGCTAAGGGCCGCGCTCCCGCGGGCACCGCCCCTGGGTGGCGTCGACCTCAGTCCTTGGCCACCTCGACCAGAACATCACCGTTGGGCCGAACCGTTGCCGAGTCGCCCTCGGCCAGAACGATGGTGGTGAAGCGTCCCTGGAGGAGGGCAGGACCGGCAATGGTGGGGCCGGGCCGGAGTGCGTCGCCGTCGTACACCGGTGTGGCGTCGTGCCAGGCGGTGCCGGTGAAGACCCGGCGGTGCGACACCGGCGTCGCCGCCGGCCCCGCTTCGAGGATCACATCCGTCGGCTGGTCGACCGCGCCGATGGCCACCAGACGGATGCCCCGCACCACGGGCTCCTGGGAACGGGCCTCGATGAGACGGGCCGCCTCGTTACGACGGTGGTAGGCCTCGGCTGCGGCGGCGACCGCATCGGCGGTGATGGGCTGGCCCTCGGCCTTGTCGATGGGCATGGGCACGTCGAAGGTCTGGCCGGGATACACCATGTTGATCAGCCACTCGAACTGCATCCGCTCCCGAGGCAGGCCGGCGGCGGTGAGCTTCTCCAGAGAATCGTCGAAGAGCTCGTCGGCCAGCGCCGAGAGCTTCTCGAGGTCGATCTGGCGCCAGTCGCCCAGCAGCGTGCGGGAGTCATCGATGATGTGGTTGGCGGTCAACAGTCCCAGTGCCGAGAACGCCGGAGCCGCGCGGGGCACCAAAACGCGGCGCATCCCCAACAGCGCGGCATGACGGGCGGCGTGCACGGCTCCCATGCCACCGAAGGCCACGAGGTCGAGCTCGCGGGGGTCGGCCCCCGCCATGGACAGCACCCGCCGCACGGCGTCGCACATGTGGGCGTCGATGATGCCGACCGCAGCCACGGCCGTCTCCTCGGCGTCCATCGAGAGTTCTTCGCCCACCGATGCCAGCGCGGCGCGGGCGCCCTCGACGTCGAGCTCGAGCCGGCCACCCCAGAACGATGCCGGGTCGAGCCGGCCCAGGATGAGGTCGGCATCGGTGACGGTCGGCTCCGTGCCGCCGCGGCGGTAGCAAACCGGACCAGGCACGCTGCCGGCCGACTCGGGGCCCACGAGCAGCTTTCCGCTGCGGGTCCGCACGAGCGACCCGCCGCCGGCGCCGATGGAGTGCACGTCCACCATGGGCAGCGAGATGCAGTAGCGGTGGCGCCAGTTCCAGTCGCTCTTGATCTCCGGGCGTCCGCCACGGATGAGGCACACGTCGTAGCTGGTGCCCCCCATGTCGACGCTCACCACGTCGCCGAGACCGGCGGCCTCGGCCGCGTGGGCGGCGGCGACCACGCCGCCGGTCGGCCCTGAACTGATGGTGGCGAGCGCCCGGGTGCGGATCACCTCGGGGGTGGCGACGCCGCCCGAACTGGTGGCCAACAACAGTTCCTGCTTGAACCCGTCACCGGAGAGACGCTGTTCGAGGTTGTCGAGGTAGCGAACGATGGGCGGGCCCACGAAGGCGTTCACCAGCGTGGTCGAGGTGCGCTCGAACTCCGGCGGCTTGGGGTACACCTCGCAGCTCAGCGAGATCAGTTCCACGTCGGGGTATTCGTCGAGCACGATCTCCCGGGCCCGCAACTCGTGGACCGGGTTGTTGAACGAGTGCAGGAAGACGATGGCGATGGAGGTGACCCCGAAGGCCCGCAACCGCGCCGCCGCCTTGCGTACGGCCTCCTCGTCCAAGGGGGTCTCGATCTCCCCTTCGGCCGTGAGCCGCTCGG
>JANMIX010000042.1:0-5045 GCA_031376015.1 Acidimicrobiia bacterium
AGGGCGGCCAGCACCTCGGCATCGGAGTACTGGGCGCCGGCGCCCGCCACCGCGCTCACCAGGTCGGTCCAGAACAGCGCGCCGCGGCCCTCGAGCGCGGCCAGCAGCGCCTCGTGCGCCGGCCCGGAGTGCGCCGGCGGCGAGGGCGCCGGCACCAGGAGCGGCGCCCGGTCGCGGAACACCAGACGGATCCGGCCGTCGTTGGCGCCCAGCGCGCCGGCGCCCACCCACACCACGTCGCCCGCCGCGCACAGTTCGTCCAGGTCGGCCGGGCGGTACCCGGCCACGCGCACCGCCAGCAGGTCGGCTTCGAGCACCGAGGCGGGCAGCGCGGCGCCGCCCAGCACGCCCAGCACCTCGACGACGCCATCGACACCCTTGCGACCGTGGCCGACCCCCTGCCAGGCGGGGAGGAAGCGAGCCAGCGCAACCGGTTCGACCGGTTCGACCTCGCGCCGCAGCACGGCCAGGGACCGGCGACGCAACTGGCGCAGCACGTCGTCGTCGCACCATTCCCGTTCGATGCCGTCGGGCCGGAACTCGCCCCGCACCACCCGCCCGGCGCGCTCCAGTGACTCCAATGCGGGCAGCGTCCGCTCTTCACTCACTCCCAGCGCGCGGGCCACGGTGTGAATGGTGAAGGGGGTGTGGGTGCGGGCCCAGCGCGCCACCAGGTCGACCAGTGGTTCGGGGACGGGCTCGGTGAACACGGTTGGGAGACCCACCGGCAGCGCCACCCCGAGGGCGTCGCGGAGGCGGGCGGCGTCCTCGGCCGCGGCCAGGCATTCCTCGCCGGCGACGACAACGGCGATGGCCCGGCGATGGTGCACCAGGGCCGCCACCGCGGCGGTCACGTCCACCGATGGTTCGCAGCGCAGCCCGATGCCCGAGACGCTGAGGGGACCGAGGGTGCGCAGCAGGTCGTGCACCTCGTCAGCGTCACGGGCGCGGCGACCATCGGTGAGCCGCTGGAGTTCGAGCTCCAGGTCGGCCAGCACGCCGGGGTCGAGCAGCTCGCGCAGCTCCTCGGCGCCCAGGAGGTCGCGCAGCAGGTCGCGGTCGAGGCCGAGGGCGGCGGCGCGCCGTTCGGCGATGGGGGCATCGCCCTCGTACATGTAGGTGGCGATCCAGGAGAACACCAACGACTGGGCGAAGGGCGATGCCCGGGGTGTCTCCACTGCCACCACCCGCACCGCCCGGCTGCGCAGATCGGCGAGCACCGAGCGCAACGCGGGCAGATCGAACACGTCGTTGACGCACTCGCGGGTGGCCTCTAACAGGATCGGGAAACTTGGGTGCTTGGAGGCCACCGCCAGCAGCCCCGCGGCCCGCTGGCGCTGCTGCCACAGCGGGGTGCGTTGATCGGGTCGGCGGCGGGGAAGCAGCAGCGCCCGCGCCGCGCACTCGCGAAACCGTGACGCGAACATGGCGGTGCCGGGCAACATCCCCAGCACCAGTTCGTCAATGTCGTCGGGATCGATGAGCAGTTCTTCCAGCGGCAGATCGTCGACGGCTTCGGGCAGGCGCAGCACGATCCCGTCGTCGGACCAGAGGAGCTCGACGTCCATGTCCCAGCGCTCGCTGAGGCGGGCTCGCAGCGCCATGGCCCACGGTGCGTGCACCTGCGCCCCGAAGGGGGTGAGCACACAGACCCGCCAGTCGCCGATCTCGTCACGGAAGCGTTCGACCACCACGGTGCGGTCGTCGGGGACTACGCCCGTGGCCTCGGCCTGGTCGTTCAGGTAGTTCACCAGGTTGCTGGCGGCGCGTTGGTCGAGCGCCGACTCGGCCTGCAGCCACGCCTCGGCACCGTCACCCTTGGCCCGCACCGTGCGCATCAACTCCCCCACGGCACGGCCCAGCTCCAGGGGCCGGCCCGGCCCGTCGCCGTGCCAGAACGGCATCTTGCCGGGCATGCCGGGGGCGGGGGTGACGATGACCCGCTCGAAGGTGATGTCCTCGATGCGCCAGGTGGAAGCGCCCAGCAGGAACGTCTCGCCCGGGCGCGACTCGTAGACCATCTCCTCATCGAGTTCGCCCACACGGGTGCCGTCGGGGAGGAACACGCCGAACTGGCCGCGGTCGGGGATGGTGCCGGCGTTGGTGACCGCCAGGCGCTGGGCCCCGGCCCGGCCGCGCACGGTGCCCGCCGCCCTGTCCCACACGATTCGCGGACGCAGATCGCTGAACTCGTCAGAGGGGTAGCGGCCGGCCAGCAGGTCGAGCACCGCGTGCAGCACGTCGTCGGACAGTTCGGCGAAGTTGGCCGAACGTCGCACCAGGGCCGCCAGGTCGGCGACGGCCCACTCGTCGAGGGCGCACATCGCCACGATCTGCTGGCACAGCACGTCGAGAGGGTTCCGGGGGTAGCGAGTGTGCTCGATGAGCCCCGCCTGCATCCGCTGCACCACGCAGGCCGCCTCCACCAGGTCGGCGCGGTGCTTGGGGAAGAGCTTGCCGTGGCTGGCCTCGCCCACCTGATGTCCCGCACGGCCGATGCGCTGCAGACCGGCCGCCACCGAGCGCGGCGACTCCACCTGGATCACGAGATCGACCGCACCCATGTCGATGCCCAACTCGAGGCTGGAGGTGCACACCAGGCCCCGCACCCGGCCCGACTTGAGGTCGTCCTCGATCTGCAGCCGCCGTTCGCGCGACAGGGATCCGTGGTGGGCCCTCACCAGGTCGACGCCCACCGGCGGGGCCCCCATGGCCTCGGCGCCCAGGCTCGCCGGCCCGCCGGCGCCGCCCTGACGGGCCGGCTGGACCGTCTCGTCCTCGGCCGCCAGCTCGTTGAGCCGGGTGGCCAGACGCTCGGCGAGCCGGCGGGCGTTGACGAAGATCAGGGTTGACTGGTGCTGGCGCACCAACTCGAGCAGGCGGGGATGCATGGCCGGCCAGATCGAGCGCCGGATCGGACCGGCGGCCACCGGGCCCGACACCGGTTCATCGATGATCTCGCCCAGCGCGGCCATGTCGTCGACAGGCACGATCACCTCGATCTCGAGCGGCTTGCGCACGCCGGCGTCCACGATGGTGACCGGCCGGGCCCGACGGTGGCCGGCGGCGTCGGCGTCGAAGCCCCCGAGGAAGCGGGCGATCTCCTCGAGGGGCCGTTGGGTGGCCGACAGACCGATGCGTTGCGGGGGCCGGTCGCACCAGGCGGTGAGCCGTTCCAGCGTGAGGGCCAGATGCGCACCGCGCTTGGTGGCGGCCACCGCGTGGATCTCGTCGATGATCACGACCTCGACACCGCGCAGTGTCTCGCGGGCCTGCGAGGTGAGCATGAGGTAGAGCGACTCGGGGGTGGTGATGAGCAGGTCAGCGGGGTCGCGCACGAGGCGGCGCCGCTCATCGGCCGGCGTGTCGCCGGTGCGCAGGCCCACCGTCGGGCGGTGGACCTCGACGCCGAGGCGTTCGGCGGCCAGTGCGGCGCCGTGCAGCGGGGCGCGCAGGTTCTTGTCGACGTCGACCGCCAGGGCCCGCAGCGGCGAGACGTACAACACCCGAGTGCGCCGGGTCTTCTCGGGTACCGGGGAGTTCATCAGCCGGTCGATGCTCCACAGGAATGCGGTGAGGGTCTTGCCCGAGCCGGTGGGCGCCAGAATCAGGGTGTGGTCGCCCTCGGCGATGGCGGGCCATCCCTTGGCCTGGGCCTCGGTGGGACCGCCCGAGAAGGTGGTTGCGAACCACTGGCGCACGGGCTCGGAGAAGCGGTCCAGCGGCACGGCCGAACCCTACCGAGGGGCGGGCACAACGAGGCCTGGGGGCGGGAGGGACCTCGGCCGGTACGCTGAGGCCGTGCCCGAGTACCAGTCCCCCGAGTGGCATCCCGCGTTCGAGGAGTACTGCGAAGCGATCTTCGAACTACGCGAGGACGACCTGGAGGTCATCCAGGCCCGTATCGCCGACCGTCTCGGGGTCTCGCGTCCTGCCGTGTCGGAGATGATCCGGCGGCTGGAGAACGAGGGCCTCATCTCCACCGAGGGCAACATCACCCTCACCCCCGCCGGCGTCCGGCTGGCGGAGCGGGTGGTGCGCCGGCACCGGCTGGCCGAGCGCTTCCTCACCGACATGCTGGGCCTGTCGTGGGCCGAGGCGCACCGCGAAGCGGGCAAGTGGGAACACGTGATCTCCGAACAGGTTGAGCAGGCAATCGCCAAGGTGCTGGGTGAGCCGACCACGTGCCCGCACGGCAACCCGATCCCGGGCTCCGACTACGACGCGCCGGTGGCGGTACCGCTGACCGATCTTCGCATCGGCGACGACTTCACGGTGAGCCGCATCCCCGAGGAACTCGAGTTCACCCCCGGACTGCTGGAGTTCCTCGAGGGCGCCGACGTGATGCCGGGTCGGCGCGGGGCGATCACCGCGTCATCCCCCGACGGCACCACCACGGTGGAGATCGAAGGCCATCACGTGGGCATCGGCGCCTTCGCGTCGGCCCGCATCCTGGTCTTGCCCCGCTAAGGCCGCCCGAAGGGCCGCACGGCATCGTCACCGTCGACTCGCGGGCGACACTGCGGGCTCCAACGCCCCGCCGGGTCACCCGTCTGGCGGAAGGCGTTTACGCGATCGAGCACCGCGACTACAACGATGGGTCCGCGAGCGGCAACACCACTGTCGTCATCGGAGCCCGTCAGGTCTTCGTCGTCGACGCCGGCTACCGGCCCTCGGACGCATACGAGGACATCGCCCAGATCCGACAATGGACGGACAAGCCGGTGAGTTTTCTGCTGATCACCCATTTTCACAACGACCACAACCTGACCGCCCGGCTTTTTCTCGACGCCTTTCCCGGCCTTACCATTGTCGCCCATACGGCCACTCGCGCGGACATGGACGTTTTTGGACCTGGCTCGGTGCAACGGCTCGCGGCCGGCACGGCCGCGATCGACCGAATACTGGCCACGGGCCGCACCCTCGACGGCCGCGCCCTGACGGCCGACGAACGCGTCGAAGTCACCGCGGCGAAAGCGGGGCGCGGAGCGCTGGTCGAGGAGCTCGCGACCGTGGCATACCAGCGCCCCACGCTCACGTTCGAC
>JANMIX010000047.1:0-2727 GCA_031376015.1 Acidimicrobiia bacterium
TACTCGTTGTCCTTGACCTCCGTGGGGACACCCACGGACAGGGGAGTGCTCAGCCCAGGACCTCCTTGGACGCGACGCTCAGCACCTCGCGGAGCACCGATTCGATTCGTTCGATCTCCGCGGGACCGCTGGTGAGGATGGGGGCGATCTGCACGATCGGGTCGACGCGGTCGTCAGCCCGGCAGATGAGGCCCGCCTCCCACAGCCGGGGCGCCACGAACCCGCGGATCAGCGCCTCGCGCGCGGCGGGGGTGAAGCGGCGGGACAGATCATCGGGGTCGGGCACCAGTTCCACCGCCCAGAAGTAGCCGTCGCCTCGGGCGTCACCGACGAGGGGGATGTCGAGCAACCCGGCGATGGCGTCGCCCATCGCCGGCGCGTGCGTCCGCACGTTGCCCAGCACGTCCTCCCGTTCGAACAGGTCGAGGTTGGCCATCCCCACCGCGCAACTCACCGGATGGGCGGCGAAGGTGATGCCGTGGGCGAAGCTGGCGTTGCCCTCCAGGAACGGTTCGGCCAGACGGTCCGACACCAGCACGCCACCGAGCGGGGAATAGCCCGAGGTGATCCCCTTGGCGAAGGTCAGCATGTCGGGCTGGTAGCCGTAGTGCTCGGCGCCGAACATGGTGCCCAGCCGGCCGAAGGCGCAGATCACCTCGTCGGACACGAGCAGCACGCCGTGGCGGTCACAGATCTCCCGCACTCGGGCGAAGTAGCCCGGCGGCGGCCCGAAACAACCGCCGGTGTTCTGCATCGGCTCGAGGAACACCGCCGCCACGGTCTCGGGGCCTTCGGCGATGATGGCGGCTTCGATGGCACCGGCGCAGGCGGCGGCGAAACGGTCGTCGTCGGCCATCACTTCGGGGCCGAACTCGTTGCGGAAACGGTTGGTGTTGGCCACGTGTGACGTGCCACCCATGAGCGGTTCGAACGGTGCCTTGATGCCGGGCAGTCCGGTGATCGACAGCGCTCCCATGGTGGTGCCGTGGTAGGCGAGACGCCGGGCGATGACCTTGGTGCGCTGGGGCTGGCCGGTGGCCTTGAAGTAGGCCCGGGCCAGCTTCCAGGCCGACTCGACCGCTTCGCTGCCGCCCGTGGTGAAGAACACCCGGTTCAGGTCGCCGGGGGCGAGGCCGGCCAGGCGGGCCGCCAGTTCGATGGCGGGCGGGTGCGCGGCCGACCAGACCGGGTGATAGGCGAGCGTCTGGGCCTGGTCCCGGGCCGCCTCGGCCAGGTCGGTACGGCCGTGGCCGGCCTGCACCACGAACAGCCCCGAGAGGGCGTCGAGATACTGGCGGCCCTTGTCGTCCCACAGGTGCACGCCCTCGCCGCGGACGTAGATGGGGATGTCCCGTTCGGCGAAGGCTCCCATGCGGGCGAAGTGGAGCCAGAGGTGGCGGTGCGCCTTGGCCTGGAGGTCGTCATCGTCGGGCATCGCCCCCATCTTGGCCGCGCCGCCCGGCCGCTGCGCCGGCGTTCGGTGATCGTCGGTGCGTGTGCGACGGCGGCCGTGGAGGTGTCCCGCGGGGCGGGGCCAAGGCGGGCGCCGTCGTCGCGGGTGACCGTCGCTACGGTGGCGGTTCATGGAGGCACCCAAGGTCACCGTCGCCCCCGAGGGGGTTCGCCCGTGGTTGGCCGATGCCGTGCAGGCCGGTGGCGGCACACTCGTGCCACCCGAGCAGGCCGATGCCGTCGTGTGGGCCGAGCCCGCCCGGGCGGAGGAACTGCGGGCGCTGCTGGAGGGCCCTGCCGCCGCGGCGCGCTGGGTGCAGTTGCCGTGGGCCGGCATCGAGCCCTACGTGGGCGTCGTCGCCGACCACGCCGAGCGCATCTGGACCTGCGGGAAGGGTGTCTACGCCAACCCCGTGGCCGAACACGCGCTGGCCCTGTTGCTCGGAGGCCTGCGGGGCATCGGCCGCTACGCCCGGCGGCAGTCGTGGTCGGAGCCCTATGGCACCAACCTGGTGGGGGCCAAGGTGGCGGTGTTGGGCGGTGGCGGGATCACCGAGGAACTCCTGGCCATGCTGGTGCCCTTCGGGTGCGACGTGACGGTGCTGCGTCGCAATCCCGATGGCGGCGCCCTCCCCGGCAACCCCCGGGTGGTGGGCCCCGAGGGGTTGCATTCGGCGTTGGACGGTGCCGTCGGTGTGGTGCTGGCACTGGCACTCACCCCGGCGACGGCGAAGATCATCGGCGCCGCCGAGTTGGCGCTGCTGCACCCGCGGGGCTGGCTGGTGAACGTGGCCCGCGGGGGTCACGTGGACACCGACGCGCTGGTGGCGGCGTTGCGGGCGGGCGCCATCGGCGGTGCCGCCCTGGATGTCACCGACCCCGAACCGCCGCCTCCCGAGCACCCGCTCTGGGGGTTCGACAACGTGATCATCACGCCACACGTGGCCAACACACCGGAGATGGCGCTGCCGCTGCTGGCGGCCCGCATCACCGACAACGTGCGCCGGTGGGCCCACGGCGACGAACTGGTCGGGCTGGTCGATCCGGCCGCCGGCTACTAGGGGTCGACGGGGCATGACCGTGCGTCCCGACGCCGCCGCGCTGGCCGGGCTACTGGCCGACGACGAGCGGCGCAGGGTGGTGGCGGCGATGGTGCTGGGGGCGTCGACGGTTCCCGAGATCCGCCACGCCACCGGGCTCGATGCCCGCGGCGTGATGGTCGCCCTCGGGCGGCTGTGCGACGGCGAACTTGTGGTCGACGGCGCCGACGGCACC
>JANMIX010000064.1:0-6163 GCA_031376015.1 Acidimicrobiia bacterium
GCGGTGACCTTCCTCACCCGGTGGTTGTAGAAGTCGGCGATGTAGAGGTTGCCCACGCTGTCGAGCGCCACCCCCGACGGGAACGAGAGTTGCGCGCCGGTGGCTTGCCCACCCTCGCCGCCGAACCCGCAGGAGCGGGTGCCTGCCACCGTCGAGATGGTGCCGGCCGCGGTGACCTTGCGAATCACGCAGTTGGTGAAGTCGGCGATGTAGACGTTGCCGGCGCTGTCGAAGGCCACGTCGGAGGGTCCGTTCAATTGGGCCGAGGTCGCAGGCCCGCCGTCGCCGCCGAAGCTGGCGTTCCCGTCGCCGGCAACGGTGCGAATGACCCCGGCAGCCACCTTGCGCACGACGTTGTTGCCGGCGTCGGCGATGTAGAGCGCACCCGCCGCGTCGAGACGCACCTTCACCGGCCCGGAGAGGGTGGCGGCGGTCGCCGGCCCGTTGTCGCCCGAGTACCCGGTGGCCCCGGTGCCGGCCACGGTGGAGATCGTGCCGGCGGCATTGACCTTGCGGATCACGTTGTTGCCCGAGTCGGCGATGTACACGTTGCCGACGGCGTCAGCCGCCACGCCCAGCGGGTCGGCCAACTGGGCGGTCACCGCGGGCCCGCCGTCGCCGCTGTAGCCGAAGGTACCGGCCCCGGCCAGGGTGGAGATGATGCCGTCGGAGGACACCTTGCGTACCCGTTGGTTGGTCAGGTCGGCGATGTAGGTGTTGCCGGCGGGGTCGATGGCGAAGCCACGGGGGTCGCCCAATTGGGCCAGCACGGCGGCGGCGCCGTCGCCCCCGAAGCCGCTGGCGCCCGTGCCGGCCACTCCGCTGACGGTGCCGGCGCTGACCTTCAGGACGTAGGCGTTGGCGTCGGTATAGACGTTGTCGGCCGCATCGGTGGTCACCAGATAGGCCGACGTACTCACGGCGGTGGCCCCGGACCCATCCGGTGGGACCCCGCCGGCGAAGGTGGCGATGACACCGGTGATGGGGGCGGCCTGTGCCGAACCGCCGACGGAGGCGTCGAGCGCGGCACTACCCAACAGCACCACCACTGCCACCAGCACCCGGCCCCGACGCGAGCGCAACGGCGGCGCGCTCATCCCTTGGCCACGTTGAATCGGCCGATCCCATCGGTGCCCTGGAGGGTGAACCACATGGCGCCGTCGGGCCCCAGGGCGATGTCGTAGGCCGTCCCCGAGGGCACCGGGTAGCTCTTGTAGACCACCCCGCTGGGCAGGACCCGGATGATGCTCGAACCCGCCGCCACCCACAGGTTGCCGTCAGGCCCGGTGGCGATGCCCACCGGGGCGCCGCCCACCGTGTACTCGGTGACCACACCGGCGGGGGTGACCTTGCCGATCTTTCCGCCGGCCTCGGTGAACCAGATGTTGCCGTCGGGCCCCAGCGTGTCGAGTGTCTGTCCGCCGCCGGGCACGGTGAACTCGGTCATCACCCCCGCCGATGTGATGCGGGCGATCTTGCCGTTGTTGAATTCGGTGGCCCACATGTTGCCGTCCGAGCCCACCGCCAAGCCCCGGGGCCGGCCCCCCGAGGATGGGTGCGCCGACACGGGCCCGAACGCCCCGCCGGTGGTGAAGTTGGCCACGGTCGGGGTGCCGAGGCTGAGCGCCGAGTTGGCTACCCAGATGAGTCCGTCGGTACCGGCGACGATGCCGTCGAGGGGGCCGCCGAAGTTACGGGAGTTCTCGGTTACCACCCCGGCGGTGGTCACGCTGCCGTAGTGCGCCGGGCTGGTGAACTCAGCGAAGTACATCTTGCCGTCGGGCCCCGCCCCGATCGAATAGGGCGTCGAACCCGATGGGCCCGAGTAGTACTGCTGGTGGCCGTCGGGCCGGTCGATGAGCCCGATGGCGTCGAACCCCGATCCCCGCATGACATACCAGAGGCCATTGGGGCCCGCCGCGATCTCATTCGGGATGCTCCCACTCGGCAACGCGAACGTCGTGATCATGGCGGCCGGGTCGGGCGTGCTGATCGACCACACCCCTCGGCCGTGGGTCCAGGCCACCACGTTGGTCAGATCGCGCGTGAAGGTCAGTTGGTTCACCCACACATTGGGCAGACCGTTGCCAAAGGCGCCCCATGATCCTGACGCGCCCGAACCCCCACACGTCGTGCAGGCCAGGGCCCCCTTGGCCGTGCCCACGTAGACGATGTTGGGATCGCGGGGATCGACGAGCACGGTGTTGACCGGAGCGTCCGGCATGTTGCCGGTGATGTCGCTCCACACCGTCGACAGGCCGGCGTTGGCGTTCACAGTGTGGAACACGTGGCCCTTACCGACCGAGGACAGCGTCACCCACGCCTCGTCGACATTCCAGGGGTTGATGGCGGCGTCGCTCATCCACGGCCACAGCCCCACCACGTTGGCCTTGGAGAAGCCCGGCAGGTTGCCGGAGATGTACGACCAGGTGGTGCCGTCGATGGTTCGGAACACGCTGCCGCACTGGGTTACAGCGATGATGGTGTTGGGCGAGTTGGTGCCGGCGAAGCGGATCGCCTGTAGCGGATCGGACTTGCACACGCTCGTGGCGACACTCATCGGAGGGCTGATGGCGGTCCAACCAGGTGCACCGGGCGGCAGTCCCGCGGTGTAGAGGGTGTTGACCTTGCTCTCATAGACGCGGTTGGTGCCGTAGAGGATCCGGCGGGGGTTCGTCGGGTCGGGTACCACCGGCGTGATGAAGTTGGTGGGGTCGTTGCAGGCGCCGGTCGGTGGGTTCTGCTGATTGCAAGGTGTGGCCACGTTGAAGGCGGAGAAGTTCCCCACCGTGGAGCGCATCAGGTACCCGTTCTGGGCCACGGTGTACACATAGTTCGATCCCGTGGTGGCGTCGAGGAAACCGGTAGCACCGTCACCGCCGATGGACACCTGTTGGAAGGCGGGCAGGGGAACCCCGCCCGTGGAGGCGGAGATGCCGTTGTCCTGGGCGCCGCCCACCAGATGGGTCAGGTCGATGGCGTTGCCGTTGTAGTACTGGGTGATAGCCAGTGTCTGGTTGAGGTTGCTGAAGGCACCACCGTCATTGGTGGTGCGGTACATCCCGCCGTCGGAGCCCACATAGAACGACTGCGCACCGGTGAAGGCAATGGCGTGGAAGTCGACGTGCACCGTGCCGGTGGCGGTGTAGGCCCGCCCGATGTTCGACCAGGTCGCGCCACCGTCTGCGGAGAAGTTCATGCCGATCCCCGCCACCACGATGTGCTGGGAGTTGGTCGGGTCCACGCCCATCGCGATGTCGTACCCGCCCTGCGACGTCCCCTGATTCTGGATGAGTACCGAGTTCAACTGCCCGGTCGTCTTGGTGAAGGTGCTCGACCCTGCCGGCTTGGACGCAACGAACAGAGAGTTGCCGTTGCAATCGGCCGCGTACACCCACAGGCGCCCGTCGGTACCCATGGCCAGGGCCATGCGGGACGAGTCGTTCGACGAGAAGATGTTGCTGGCATCAAGCACGTTGGTGAAGGTGCCCGCCGTGCTGTCGTACTTGATGATGTCGCCGGACTCGGTGGCGCAATCGTCGCCGGCCACGACGTAGAAGTCCTTGGTCGAGGCTGGGTCCTGGACGATGTCGTAGACGGCGCCGCTGGCCGTCTTGCCGCTCCGGGCGTGCGGGTTGAGGCCCGTCATGGTCGACCACGTTGCGCCGCCGTTGGTCGAACGCAGCAGTCCGGCGTCGCTGGCGGCATAGATCTTGGCGGTAGAACCCGAGGTAGTGCTGTCGAAGCGGATGGTGCCGAAGTGTTTGCCGGCGTACTGGGTGCCCACCAGACTGAACGTCGATCCCCCGTTGGACGATTTGAGCAGCCCGGCCCCCGGCTGGGCATCGCTGCCGTTGATCTCGCCGGTGCCCACGATGAGTTGCTGGCCGGTTGCATCGATGCCGATGCCACCGATGGCCAGGGACGCCGACGTGTCACTGTTGCCCGAGGGCAGCCAGTGGGCGCCCCCGTCGCTGGTCTTCCACACCCCGCCACCAGCCGAACCCGCGAACACCACGTTGGCATTGGTCGGGTCGACGGCGATGGACGTGATGCGCCCACTCACGTTGCCGTAGGTGCCCGGCGGGTTGCTGACGAAGCTCTTGGAGTTGGCGATTGCCTTGGGGCCGATGAACCGCCACACCCCGTTGACCGCCGCATTGGGCAGGACCTGGGTACTGATGCCCGGCAGAGTCCGCGGGTCGCGAGGCTCGGCCCGGCGTGGCGTCGGGGTGCCCACCGAGGTCGAGGTTCGGGGAGGGGCGTCGGCCGCCCACGCCGACAGACTTCCGGCCAGAAGGCTCACCGCCACCGTCGTGCTCACCCAGACCCGGCTCGTTCGCATGGCCGCCCCCTGTCGTTCTTTCCCCCGACGGCGGGACAGTAGCGGTCAGCCCCGCGCCGGGGGAGGGCCTCGGTGGGCGCTGGCCCTCGAATGCCTCACAACGGACAACTACCGCGGCCAGGACGCGAAACGGGGCCCGCCGATGCGGGCCCCGTAGAGCGGAGAGGGTGGGATTTGAACCCACGGAGAGGCTCAACACCCCTCACCTTCTTAGCAGGAAGGCGCCTTCGACCGTACTCGGCCACCTCTCCAGATTGGAGTGCTGAATGTACCGCGCGCGCGAGGATCATGACGGAGCGGTGGCCGAGTGGACGAAGGCAGCGGTCTTGAAAACCGCCGACTCGCAAGGGTCCGAGGGTTCGAACCCCTCCCGCTCCGCTCTTTCCGCACGCTGCCCACGGTGGCAACGTGCGGGCAATATCGCGAACCTCGGTGGTCTACCGGCTCCGCAGCGTCGCCACCCCGTCACCGGAGAGCCGGTCGATCGCCACATGCCGGCCCGCGACCGCCAGCATCAGCTGTTGGGCGGGACCCTCCACGGTGGGACCCGAACCCGTCGACCAGTCGGCGTCAATGGCGCGCAGCGTCAGACCGGCGATCCGCTGCTTCGATCCGAACACGGGCTGGACGTTCTTCAGATGCTCCAGCGCCGCTACGTAGTCCTCCACCGGGAGGGCGAACGCCTTACCGGCACCTTCGGAGATGTCCGAGGAATGAACAGCGAGCTCGGTGAACACGCCCGGCAGCTTGAGACCGGGCGGCATGCGGTGCGACCCCGCGGAGGCCTTGGTCTCGGCCGCGATCTGCTCGGTCGACAGCGTTGCGGTCAGCTGCTTGATGAGTTTGGCGTTCATCTTGTCGAGGTTGAAGCCCGAGCCGAGGAACGAGCCGAAGACCTTCCCCTTCGACATGGTCGGGATCACCAACATGTGCGCGGCGACGTCCTTGACGGTCCAGCCCGCGCAGAGCGAGGGTCGGTTCCATTCCTCGGTGGACAATCCCGCCAGATAGTCGCCCAGCGCCTCGCGCCCGTTCTTGATGCTCGTCCAGGTGTCCATCGCTTCTCCCGTATTGGCCCTTTCGTAACCGTACGACGAATGAGGCGGACCAAAATCGACAGTGGAGGCGCGCCTTGCTGGACCCCCGGTCAGTGGATCCGGGTGCGAAGGTCGGCCAGCCACGCATCGGCAGCGGCCCAGGCGGCCTCCGCATCGCGTCGCACCGCCTCGCCGTGGGCGCCCGCCGCGGGGTAGGAGCCGAGGAACTTCACATCGGCCTGCTTGGACTTCAACTCCCGCAGGCAGTCGCCCACCACCTCGTCGTCGATGTGGCCCTCGAGGTCGATCATGAAGCAGTAGTCGCCCAGAGCCCGTTTGGTGGGCCGCGAGTGCAGGTTCGTCAGGTTGATGGACCGCGCCGCGAACTCCTGGAGGATGGCCAGCAGGCTTCCCGGCTGATCGGCGGCCTGGAACACCACGATCGAGGTCTTGTCGTGCCCGGTCGGCGCGGGCACCCGTTGCCGGCCCAACACCCCGAAGCGGGTCTTGTTCTCGGGATGGTCCTCGATCTCGGCCGCCAGGATCTGCAGGCCGTACAACTCCGCGGCCAGGGCCGTGCCCACCACCGCGGTGGTCCGGTCGCCGGACACCGACAGGTTGTGGGCCTCCTCGGCAGTGGAGTTGGCCGCCACCGTGGGCACCCCGGGCAGGTTGGCTCGAAGGAACGTCCGGCACTGGGCGGTGGCGACAGGGATGGACACGATACGCTCTACATCGGCCATAGTGACGCCAGGTACAGCCAGCAGGTTCATCTGCACCG
>JANMIX010000154.1:0-3855 GCA_031376015.1 Acidimicrobiia bacterium
GTGACGCCAAACAGCTGCACTACGTTGACGTGCAGCGGCACCGCTGCCATGCGACAAATCTCGCGCTCCAGTTCACGCACGGCGCTAGAATCTGTCGCGGCACGCGGGTCAAGCATCAGCGGCCGCACGCGCTTCAGCGCCACCGCTCGATCGCGCCAAATCGCCATGTGCACCAGGCCGAACGAGCCGGCACCGGTGACGGAGCCGACGGCGATGTCGAGGATCGTGATCTCGGTCGAGAGGGTGCACTTCGCCTTCAGGAGTGCCCCGACAACGCTGGCTCGCAGGGGCTGGATGCCCTTGAGCACGCCCCCGGCCACCTGATCACGTTGGGCGTTGGGGACGACCTGGAGGCCAAGAGGATCCACGACGTAGAGGGTGCGCCCCAGTTTGCGCACCTTCGGTGCCGCGATCTGGAGGCCGACGTTCTTCAGCACCTGGTTGGCGGCAAGCAACGCCGCGGTGGGATCGGCGGTCGGTGTAGGCGTGCCTGCGATCGACATGTGGCCGATGGAGAAAGACGCCGTCGGCTTCTCGGTGCCGGTACTGGGCACTCGGGACTGCCAATGCAACCCGTCGAGGTGCACCACGGGGGCCCCCACCTGGCTGGCCAGACCCGCGATCAGGTCGAGGCTGGCGAGGTCGAAAGTTGCTTCCGTCACCCGCTCGCCGTTGACCAGGCCGGAGGTGGTGTGCGCGACGCCCGGCCCGAACTGGGCGATGCCCTGGATCCCGAAGGGAGCCGCGGTGGTGCGCGCCTCGGCGAAGGGGGTCTTGCCGGCGGATACGAACCGGTCGAAGCCGTAGTCGTTGTCGGACCGGGTGCTCCTGTCGTCGCGGGAGTCGACCTGCATGGCGTGGGGCTGCTGCTTGTCGGGGACAGACCCCGGCTTGCCGTCGCAGCCCTGGGCGGCGGCGGTGGTGCCGATGACGCCGAGGTCGATGGCTTGCGAAGACGCCTGCGCGACGGTGTTCTGGTGCGCGGCGATGGCGCGTCCGAGGGTGAGTCCCACCGTCAGGCCACCAGCCTTCGGGTCGAGCTTGTAGGACTCGGCGATGGCGGTGCCGATGCCGGGCTCGGCATCACTGGCGGCTGAAGCGGGCGCACCCCACCCCGACGTGGCGATGACAGTCGCCACCACCAGGCCCCCGGTCGCGACTGCGGTCCAGCGAGTGCGTCGGAACCCCGTCTTTGAACTGGCCATGCGGTTTCCACCCCCGGAACTACATTCGGTGTCGAACGTCACACCTCGGGTCACTGTTCGCCCTTCACGCCCCCGATTCCTGCTCCCCGCGTGACGGACGCCACACCGTACCGTTTCCACCCTGGTGGTTGTATTCACCCCAATGGGCAGTTCGAGAACTCCCGGTTCACGCCGGTTGGGGCGCCCGGTGGGCGCGGGTATGAGCGTTGGAGGGAAAGACTCTGAGCGTCGAAGCCCCCCAGTGGTGCGGTGCCGGCAGGACCTCGGCTCGTGTCCGGCCCCGGTTTTCCGGGCCGGGACAAAGGTTGGTAAGGTTCCGGACCCATACGCGGACGTGGCTCAGCTGGTAGAGCACAACCTTGCCAAGGTTGGGGTCGCGGGTTCGAATCCCGTCGTCCGCTCCAAGAACGTGCTGGTCAGGACCCATCGGCGGTACGCCGCCAGTCCAGCCCGTGCCGTTCTGTTGTCGGGCGCAACGCGGCGGCCCAGAAGTTTGGGTCTACTTCAGGCTCCCAGGGCGGGGCGTCCTCGATTGTGGTGCCGCTGGCATCGGGCGCAGCGGAGATGCCGGAGTTCAGTCGCAACCTCGGGCGTATGCTTTCACGGTGGTCCTGCCCGTAGAACTTCCGGATGACATTGCCAGCCGTCTAACGGCGGCGGCCACAGCGCGCGGTGTGCGGCCCGAGCAGATGGTAATCGAGGCGGTCGAAGCTCAGCTTCAGGCCACGGAGCGCGACCAAACGGAGAATCCCTTCGCGGCGATCACGAAGGAGCTGCAGCGCATGGCCTTCGATGGCTCGCTCCGGGCTGAGATCGACGCCGCCGTAGATGACCCCGAGTTGGTCGTCGGCTGACCGAGGGTGATCCTCATCGATGATCACCTCACGCTGTTGCTGCTCGCCGGCGGCTTGGAGCGTGCCGAGTTCGATGAGCAGGACGTTGCAACGACTTCGCTGTGGTACCTCCGATTGGTCGCAGCTGTCACCGCGCCCCCCACTCCGGGCAAGGGTGCCGGTCGACTGCGTCGCGTGCTCGACAACCTGTCTCCAGCCGAGGAGCAAGCGGCCATGGCGCGCATCCTCGAGCCGGATCCGACGCTGGTCGAGGTGCTCCATCCGAGGCGGTTTGCCGCGGACACCGCCCGGATGCAGCGGGACCACCGCCTCAATCTGCTCGCTGCCGAGACCTTGGGCGCAGCCGTTCACTACGGTGCGACGATTGTTGTGGCGGCGCCGAACGCAGGCGGCCCGATCGAACGAGCGGCATCGCAAACGAACGTTGTGTACCGCGTGCGCAGCTCGTGATCTCAACCTGCCAGGAGGTCGCGGGCGGTCTGATGGCCACCCACGCCGCCGTCGACGGCTGCCTGCGATGAGCGAGCGGTGGGACGAGAAACTCGGGGTCGTGCCGCCGACGGAACTCGAGCACCGGTCCACCGCCGACTTGCTCGCCCGCTACGGACGGACCCTCGCCGAGCTTCGCCGGCGCGGAATCCTGAGGACGAACAACCCACCCGCCGGCGACTACGGCGAATGGCTCGTAGCGAATTCGAAGTAGAGCGTTCGCAAACAGGCCGGAATGCGGGCTACTCGGCGGACGACGGGCTGGACGGATGTCCAGGTGGCGGCATGTTCCGGCACCGCCTGGACGGCACATTCGACGTTGCCAAGGTTGGGGTCGCGGGTTCGAATCCCGTCGTCCGCTCCGAGAACGTGCTGGTCAGGACCCATCGGCGGTACGCCGCCAGTACCGATCCCGATCGGTTACCACGACTTCCTCGCCGTCCTGGATTCGGTCGAGATATCGGCTGAGGTGGTCTCGTAGGTCGAGAGCGTCGAGCCGTACAGGGCTTCGAGGGCCTGCCAGTGGCGGGCGGCCGCCGCGGGGTCGTAGGTCGGGTTGTCGGGAACGGCGAAACCATGCGCGGCCGGGTAGGTCTCCATCGAGTACTCCACGCCGGCGGCGATGAGGGCGCCCGACAGCCGCTCGAACTGCTCGGCGTCGAAGCTGGCGTCGTTCTCGGCGGCGGCGATGTAGAGCCTCGCCGTCATCGACCCGGCGAGGAGATGGGGACTGTCGGGTTCGGCGGTGGCGAGGCGACCGCCGTGGAACGAGGCGGCCGCGCCGATGCGCTCGGGGAAGCGGCCCGCCGCGGTGAGGGCGAGGCCCCCACCCATGCAGTAGCCGGTCGTTCCCACCTTTGTGCCGGCCACCTCGGGTTGTGCGGCCAGGAAGTCGAGCATCGCCCCCGTGTCGCGCATGGCTCCGTCCTTGGTGACGCTGGCGATGAGCGCCATGAGGCGCTTCCGTTCGTCGGGGTCGGTGAAGGCGCCCGGCATGTCGAAGGGCTCGAAGTCGCCGACGCGGTAGTAGACGTTGGGGAGGAGCACCGCGTAGCCGAGGCCGGCCAACTGCCGGGCCATGGCGGCGAAGGTCGGGCGCACGCCACCGGCATCGGGGAACATGATCACGGCGGGCCACGGTCCGGCACCATCAGGGGTGTGCAGGCCGGCGTCGCAGGTACCGTCAGGGGTGGGGATCTCGACGTGGCGTTGGGTCATCTCATGGTCCTCGAATCGTCGGATCCGTCCAGCCGCACCGTCAGTGCCCCTCGGCGACCTGGAGTAGGGCGCCGGCGCACGCTTCGGGG
>JANMIX010000597.1:0-2593 GCA_031376015.1 Acidimicrobiia bacterium
CCCGGAACTGGCGCGCCAGACGGACGGGGTTGTCGTCCTCCTCGCCCCGGAAACCGCCGAGGCTGAACAGCTTGTCGACGACCCGCTGGAACTCCAACGCCCGCTCCCGCCGATCGGGGTCCTTCTCGGTGATTCGTCGCAGCCAGTCCGAGCCCATCTTCACGTGGGTCACCTCATCGGCGAGCATCCAGTCCTCGCAGAACTCCAGCACCGGGTCGCCGGCCACCTCGCCGAATTCCTTCATGGTGTTGAAGACATCGATGGCAAGGCCCTCGAGTGCCCGGTTCACACCCGTGAGGCGCAGGACGGGGTCGGGGTTGCAGGCGGCCTCGTAGAGGAAGGTCGACTCGGAGTACTCACCGATCTCGGTGCCCATCCAGTCCGACAGCTTCACCGAGATCTCGCAGTGACGAGCCTCGTCCCAGCACTGCCGGGCCATGTCGAGCTTGAGGGCGAAGGGGACCTCGTCCTCACCGGCGCCCACCTCGAAGTCGAAACACGTCCGGCCGGCGCCCTCCAGCGCCTGGATCTCCCCCACGAAGATGCCGTGCATCAACTGGCGGGCCGAGTCGGGCGCGTCGTCACGGTCGGGGGTGAGCCGCGCCGAACGGGCGTTGGAGCGTTGCCCGCCGGGATTGCGACCGTCCTTGAGCCGCTCCACCATCGGCACCCGCACGAAGCGCTCGTCGCGGGCCAGTTCCTCGACCGGGAACATCTTCTTCATGCCATCGCCTCCTGGGGCTGTGTCGTGAAGCCGATCGAGCCCGGCCCGGCGATCCCGCCCGCGGCCAGCATCAGCTTCTCCAGACGGGCCTGGTGCGCGGTGGCCCGGTCGATCTCCTCGTCGGTCTCCAGCAACGACTGCAGCATCATCTCTCCGTCACGCCAGTCGTCCATCTCGTCCTGCAGGGCGAAACGCAGGGAACGGATGGTGGGGGCGTCGGTGATGGTGGAGGTGTTGTTGAGGTGGTACGTGTAGGCCGCCACCTTGTGGGGGATGAGCACCCGGTACACCCCGACCAGCTTCTCGATGGTCTCGCCCGGGCCTTCGGGTTCGCTCATGGCGTCGGCGAAGGCCACCAGCTCGTCGTTGGGCGGCACGGTGAGGCGATCGGGGTTCATCTCCCGAAGTTCCGGCAGGCGCTTGTGCCACAGCTCCGCATGCCAGGCGTGGTGGTAGCAGTGGGTGCCGAGGCGAAGCTTCACGTCGAGTTCGGGCACGGTGGCCACCCAGCCGCCCAACGCTTCGAAGAGGCGCATCTCGATCCACTTGTAGTGGCCCACCCGCCGAGCCGACTGCTCCACCGTGAACGCGCCCGGGATCTCGCGGCGGTCCCATGGCGCGAATGCGGCGCGGGGCTTGTTCGGATCGGCCATGCGGTCCCCCTGGTGGGCCTCGACGACTCGCGGGAGGTTACCGGACCCCGGCGGGCGTGGCGCCGGCGATCAAGCGATCACGAGCAGGACAGGCACGCCTTGTACTGGCGGTGACCACCCCAGTTGACCGGGTCACGACCTGGTGCCGTGTCGCTGGTCGACACCGGGTTGGCCCGGCTGGGCGCCGCCGTCGACCACTGGCCCTGCCGGTAGCGCTTGCCGGCGTTGACCTTCATCATCACGCCGCTGTCCATCGTCCCCCGCTCGTCGGGACCGCGGGCATTGGCGTCGAAGTACACCTCCATGAAGTCCTTGATCTCGGTGGGGTACTGCCTGGTGATGAACGTCAGCGGCGCGGCCGCCAGGCCCCCGGTGGGCGGATAGGCGAGCTCTCCCGCCGAAAAGGTGGCGGCGGTCAAGCGGGGCCCGGCCATGTGGAAGCCCCGGAACAGGGTGGCGATGCGAGCCCGGTACACGTTGATGAGCACCCCCTCTTGCCCCGCCGCGTCGCCGGGCCGCGCGTCGTGGTACTCGCGGTAGCCATGGCTGTTGGCCACCTTGTTCCAGGTGACCCAAAGGGGCGAGACGCCGAAGGCGTGACGCCACTGGAGCTTGTCGTAGAGACGGCCGGCGGTGGTGGTGTCGGAAAGGCCGGTGCCCACCACGAACCACTCCGGGAACCACAACTGCCGGCTGGCCTCGGAGGTGAGCAGGATGGGATACAGCGGATCCCAGATGGGGATCACGGTGGTCACGCCCTTGTTCTTCATCGACGCGATCACGTTGGTGACCTCGTTCTGGTTGGCGCCGGGGTTGTAGAGGTAACCAACCTCGATGGCGGGCACGATGCCCTTGGCCCTCAGCGCCGCCGAGAACACCTGATGCGCCCGCTCCAACTCGGGGTACACGGTGGTGCCGACACCCTTTTCGTAGATCATCCCGAACACGCGCTTCTTCTTGGCATAGCTCTGCGCCGGGTTCAGCTCATCGCCGGCCAGGGATGCGTTGCGACCCAGCATCTTCTTGGCGATGTACTCGGCACTCTGCTGGGCGTACTCGTCGATGGTGGGCAACGACGAGAACACATAGGGCGGCAGCTCGTTGTAGTAGGCGGACGACAGCGACACGCTGCACAGGCACACGATGCCCTTGAGGGCAAGTTCGCGCACGATCGTGTCGGACATCGGCGCGGCAGGGTTGCCCTCGATCACCGCGA
>JANMIX010000182.1:0-2182 GCA_031376015.1 Acidimicrobiia bacterium
GTGACCTCGTCCTCGAGGTGACGCTGGGTTCGACGCGAGACGGTTGACTCCGCGCCGGCTTGACCGGCGTGACGGATTGGCCCGGTAGGTTGCCGCCCATGTCGTCCGGCACCATCATCTTCCTCGTCACGACCCTGATCGTGATCCTCGGGGCCGTCGTGTTGAGCCTTCAGGCGCGGTCCCGGCGCGGTCCTGAACTCGAGCCGCCCGCGACCCGCCCTGCCTCCACCCGTCCCCCGGCATCGCCGCCTCCGCCGGCCCCCCGCACCGAGCGCGCCCCCGGGGATGCGCCCGTGGGTTCCGAGACCGACGTCGAGGTCGACGAGGCGCTTGCGGCCGAGGTCGAGGCGGCCCTGTCGGGAGTAGAGGCGCCTCCCCGCCCACCGGAGACACCGCCGGCCAAGGTGGCGTTGCGGGATCGTCTGGGCAAGGCCCGGGGAGCCCTGGCCGGCTATCTGGGCTCGGTCCGGGCCCGCACCGGCATCGACCAGACCTCCTGGGATGATCTGGAGGAGGCATTGATCCTCGCCGACGTGGGGGTGACGGGAACGACCGAACTGCTCGACGCCGTGCGCGCCCAGGTCAAGGCGTCCTCGATCAAGGACACCGACGCGCTGCTCGACGCCCTGAAGGCCGAGATGAAGCACCGGCTGGAGGCCGATCGGGGGCTGCGACTCGATGAGGGCGTGGCCAACGTGTGGCTCTTCGTCGGTGTGAACGGGGTGGGCAAGACCACCACCATCGGCAAGTTGGGCAAGCGGATGCACGACCAGGGCACTCGGGTTGTGATGGCCGCGGGCGACACGTTCCGCGCCGCCGCCGCCGAACAGTTGGGGCTCTGGGCCGAGCGTTCCGGCGCCGATTTCGTGCGCGGCGCGGAGGGCGGCGACCCGAGCTCGATCATCTTCGATGCGGTGCAGCGGGCCGGGGCCCGCAACCTCGACCTCGTCCTGGCCGACACCGCGGGACGCCTCCACACGAAGACCAACCTGATGGAGGAACTGCGTAAGGTCCGACGGGTGGCCGATCGCGAGCCGGGACGGGTCACCGAGGTGCTCCTCGTCCTCGACGCCACCACCGGCCAGAACGGCCTGCAGCAGGCGCGCCAGTTCACCGAAGCCGTCGAGGTGACAGGTGTGGTGCTGACCAAGTTGGACGGATCGGCCAAAGGGGGCATCGTCCTGGCGATCCATCAGGATCTGGGTATCCCGGTGAAGCTGGTGGGCCTGGGTGAAGGTGTGGAGGATCTCGTCGAATTCGATCCAGGCGAGTTCGTCGACGCGTTGTTCGAGTAGCAACGGCACGCGCCGGGGCAAACTTCTTCCGAGGGGGAACCTGATGGACACTGCCGACGTCGGAAGAACCATGAAGCGCCGCATCGCCGTCATCGTCGCCGCAGTGATCCTCCCGCTCACCGCGGTGGTCGCCCTCGTCTACAACGGCGGGGGCTCCTCGAGCAGCCCCCGGAAGTTGCCCGTCGCCCTGGGGACTTCGGCGGATACCGCCGAAGGGCGTGGCGCCGGTGTCGCTCCCTCGATGGCGCTGGCGCCCTACGGCTTCATCGTCTACAAGGCCGGCCCCAACCTTCCGACGCTCGACGGCACCGCCAAGGCCTACCGGTTGCCGCACCGCACCGCGACCGACAGCGAGATCACCGCATGGGGGTCGCTGTTCGACGTCAAAGGACCGGTGCAACACGAGACCGGCCACTCCTGGATCGCAGAGGGTGACCGCCGGGTGGACGTCAGCAACTACGGCGTGTTGAGCATCTCCTTCAGCGACGGTGCCGCCAAGTCGGTGAGCTCCGGGGTGGGCTACGCCTGCCCGAGCGATCAGAAGTGCGAGCCGCCGCCCACCACCGTAACCACCCGTCCCGCCGGATTCCCGAGCGAGGCCGAGGCTCGTGCGACGGCGCTGGCCCTCCTGGCCAAGCTGGGTGTCGACACCAACGCCGGCACGGTGCGCATCGACGACTTCGGTTCCGGGTGGAACGTGAACCTGGACCCGACGGTGGACGGGTTGAAGATCCAGTCGCTCGCCTCCTCGGTCACCGTCGGCCCCAAGGGCGTGATGTTCGCGAACGTCCAGTTGTTCGACGCCAAGGATGCCGACGCCTACCCGCTGCTGGGGACCGCGAAGGCCATCGACAACCTGAACCACGGGATCGGTCTCGGCTTCGGGC
>JANMIX010000227.1:0-4328 GCA_031376015.1 Acidimicrobiia bacterium
CGACACGCCGATACTGGTGGCCGAAGCATCCGACATGTACGCAGCGGTCGACCTGATCGTCGACCTGCTCACCGAACGGTTCCCCGTCACCGTCGACGCGGTGATCGTCGTGTCGACCGCGGACGCCTGCGACCTGATCACCGGCGAGCACGTGGACCGCATACGCGTCGCCTACGGCCTCACCGCCGACCAGCGCGCCAGCGTGATCCGCCGACGCAGCACACCCGACACGCCAACCGCCGTCGGGTCGGCCACCGGCGCGTTCCCCGACGCCCTCGACGCCGCCCTCTGCTCCCGCCGCTGACCATGTCCCGCCACCGGGCCGGCGCCGCCCGGATGGCGGCGTGGGGGGCCTTGCCGTGTCCGCCCTGCGGGCGGGTGCCGTGACCCGACCCTGCGGGCCGGGGTGCCGTGTCGGCCGCCGCGCAGCCGCTGTCAAGCCCCTCGCGAGCTCGGGGCCAAGCCCTTCGGGTTGACAGCGGCTGCTGGGCGGCGGCCTGGCCACGCCCGTAGGGCGAAGTCCCGGCCAACCCGGCCGGACCCGACACAGAGAGGTGCCTCTTTGGACCAACCCCCCTGCCGGGCCAGCGTGCCACCCGGCGCGCAGGCAGCCCTGTTCCACCTACCTATTGACGGCGCGCCCGTCTACACGGTCCTCGACCGTGACGGACGCGTCCAGACCCGCACCACGTCGCTCGGCGTGGCCATGACCGCCGTCCGACACCTCGTCGCCGAGCACGGCGAAGCGTGGGTCCGGACCACCGACGACACGACCGCCCACATCGGCCCGGATGGCGTCACCAGCGACACCCCCACCCGGCCCTGGAGCAGAACCCTCACTACAACCCTGGAGACATCACCATGACCACAACCGACACCGACACCGACACCGACACCGCGACGAGCGCGCCAGCGGGGGAGCTGTGCTGGCTGCCCCTCGACGTGCTCACCCCCCACCCGGAGAACCCGCGTGCCTCGCTCGGGGATCTCAGCGAACTGGTCCGCTCGATCCGTTCCCACGGCATCCTCGAACCGCTCGTCGTGCTCCCCGCCGACGACAACGGCGAGCACCTGCTCGTCGCCGGGCACCGCCGCCACGCCGCCGCCCAGCGCGCCGGCACCGTGACCACCGTCCCGGTCGTCGTCCGAGCCATGACCCCCGTCGAAGTCATCGAAGCGATGCTGTCCGAGAACACGAACCGGTCCGACCTGACCGTCGCCGAGGAGGTCCGCGCCGTCGAACGACTCATGTCGCTCGAGGACGGCCTGACCCCCACCAAGTTGTGCCGCCGCATCGGACGCTCGCAGGCCTGGGTCCGGTCCCGGATGGCCGTCACCATCCTTCCCACCCGGTGGCGCGCCGCCATCGACAGCGGCGACCTGTCCCTCGCCGCGGCCGAAGCAGCCGCCACCGCCGCGGACCTCGGCCCCGACCACCTCGACACCGTGTGCGAACGGCTCGCGAGCGCTCGTTGGGGTGACCCGGCCCGCGCCGTCGCCTCCTACCGCGACGACCTGCGCCGCGACGACGCCTACGCCACGGCGGTCGAGCGCGCCCAAGCCAAGTGGGCGACGGTGTGCACCACCGACGACCCGCCCCCGGACCGGGCCAAGCGGCTGAGCGAGTTGTTCGACCCCGACGGCTGCAAGGCCCACCGCGCCGAGCCATGCCACGCCGCCGTCGTGCGCCGCACCTCGTGGGGTGACGGGTTCGAAGTCCACGAGGTGTGCACCGACCCGCGCCGCCACCACCGAACCAGCGTGGAGAACGGCAAGGGCAGCGAGCTCGCCAGCGACCACACCCGCCCGGCCGCGAACGCCGACGACTCCCACGTCAAGCGCAAGGGCCGACTCTCCCGCCTCGACCACGCCGTCGCCGTGTTCGCCAAGACCCGCGGTGGGATCAGCCAGCACGACCTCACCCGGCTCGCGCTCCGCGGCCTGATCAGCGAGGCAGGACGAGAAGCCGTCGGCTACGCCGCCACCATCCTCGGCTACGACCAGCCCCGCGACGTCACCACCGCCGACCTGCTCGACAGCGCCGACACGCCCGCCGCGCTCATCCGGATCGCGGGAGCGGTCGCCGCCGGGCTGGCCGAAACGGCCATGTACTGGTCCTCGGGCAGCGAGCCGTGCCGGGACTACCTCGCCACCCTCACCGCCACCGGCTGGACCCCCGATGACTGGACTGCCACGGTCCTCGCCCGCCACACCGACACCACCGCCGAACACACCCGCTCGGACGCCGACGAAGACGTTGACGACCAGTCCGACGACGCGGACGACGAGTCCGACGAGGACGCCCTCGACGGCTAACCGACGATCCACTCCAACGACGGCCCGGCTCACCGCTTCCCGGCACGTGGGCCGGGCCGTCACGCGTCCCGCGCCGGCGATGAGCACCCGGTCGAGTCGCGCGTGACGTTGTTGCTCTTCGGGACGAACCTCGGGAGCAACTCCGGGACCTCGTTGCGCGAACGGGCGTCGCCCGATCAGCCCGGGCGTTCCGTGCCCACCCTTCGGGCGGTTGCCGTGGCCCGGCCCTTCGGGCCGGGAGTGCCGTGGTGGGCCGCCGCGCGGGGGCTGTCAAGCCCCTCGCGAGCTCGGGGCCGAGCCTCCCTGCGGTCGGTTGACAGCCCCCGCTGATGCGGCGGCCAAGCAACGCCCCGTAGGGGCGAAGCCGCACCCACCGCACACCGGAGGATCACCATGCACGCCAACGACCTGTTCACCGCCATCACCGACCAACTCGTCGCCGACATCGAAGCCGGCGCCGGAACCTGGCGGATGCCCTGGCACACCCTCGCCGACGCCGGAACCCCGCTCAGCATCGACCACCGTCCCTACCGCGGCCTGAACGCCCTGTGGCTGCCCATGGTCGCCGCCTCCCACGGCTGGACCTGCGGCGTGTGGGCCACCTACCGCGGCTGGCAACGCCACGGCGCCCAGGTTCGCCGCGGCGAGAAGGGCACCCAAGTCGTCCTATGGAAGCCGACCACCAGCAAGACCGACGCCGACGACAACGACGAGGGCAGCGGGCCCCGTCGCCGCCTGCTCGCCCGCGCCTACACCGTGTTCGCCGTCGAACAGGTCGACGGCGCCGACGAGATCATCGCCCGCCACGCCGCCCAGCTCGCCGACCGGGACACACCCGAGCGGATCGAGGCCGCCGAAGCGTTCTTCGCCGCCGTCGGCGCCCGCGTCGTCGAGGGCGGGAACCGGGCCAGCTACCAGCCCGCAACCGACACGATCCACCTGCCCTCGTTGTCCCAGTTCGACGAGGCCGCCCACTACTACGGCACCAGCGCACACGAACACGTCCACTGGACCGGCCATGCCGACCGCTTGGCCCGTGACCTCGCCGGCCGGTTCGGCAGCGACGCTTACGCCGCCGAGGAGCTCGTCGCCGAGCTCGGCGCCGCCATGTGGTGCGCACAGTTCGGCATCAGCGCCGTGACCCGACCCGATCACGCCGCCTACCTCGCCGGCTGGCTGCGCGTGCTGAAGACCGACGCCCGCGCCCTGGTCACCGTGTCCAGCCGGGCCCAAGCCGCCGTCGACCACCTCACCGCCTGCGCCGGGATCACCGTCCCCGCCCAGGAGGGCGACACCACCGAAGACAGCGAGGCCGCGTGACGTGCGCCGCCGACCGCCGTTCCGACGGGATCGCCGCCGAGGCAGCTGCCCGGCCGAGATCCCCTTCCCCGCATGAACACCGGGGCAGTTGTACACAGGTCGTCCACAGGGCCAAGCACAGCCGCCGCCCGCCGCCGATCACTGGACGCGGCGGGCGGCTGGGCCGACCGGGTGTGCCGTGACCGCCCTGCGGGAGGGTGCCGTGGCTCGTCGGGGAACCGTAGAAATCGAACGTCGTAGCGTCGCGGCCATCCCGTCACCGAACGGAGGCCCCCGCCGATGCGCCGACGCCCGACACCCACCCCGCCCGAAGCAGCCCAGCCGCCTGCCGCACCCGACCGCGAGGCGGCGGGCTCGAGCTACGACTGGGCCCGCTTCGGCCGCCACCGCTTCCGCACCCCAGGTGCAGTTGTGGTCGACAGCCCGCTGCCGGCCGGCGCCGGGTGGATGGCCACGGTGTGGCCCGACCCGCAGGTCCCGGGCGGCTGGGGGCGGATGCTCTGGCAGCCCGACCCCGCCTGCGGGCGGGGGTGGCTGATCCCGGACCGCCTCGCGCTCGGCGAGCTCCTCGAGTTCGGCACCCACAACCCCGACGGCTCCGGCGCCCGGTGGTACGGCATCCTCGACTCCTACGAGGTCGCCGAGTGGCTGACCGTGCAAGGTCCCTATCCGGACCCCGCCGCCGCGCTCGA
>JANMIX010000334.1:0-8127 GCA_031376015.1 Acidimicrobiia bacterium
GCGAGCGCGATCCCGGTCACCGGCGCACCTCACCTGTTCGGGAGACACGGATCAGAAGGTTCCTAGGCTCTTCATGATCCAGTACCAGAACCAGACGATGACGACGCAGATGCCCCAGGCGAGGCCGAGGCGCAAGATCTCGTGGAGCACGACGCTTCCTTGTGGGTTCGCAGCGGTGAAGCTGGCGGCTGTTTCGAGTCATGGGAACCCGAGTCCTCGGAGCAGTACACCGACGTACTGCTCCAACAGCGACGTCCGCTCGGGGTTCCGATCGCTGGTGATGAGGAGCGAGTAGAGGCTGAGGAAGAAGTACATGGCGGCAGACGCCGGCTCGACCTCACCCTCTGGAAACTCGCCGTCCTCCCGAGCTCGTTCGAAGCGCTCCATCACGAGGGAGATCACCTGGTGCTCGTTCCATGCCTGCAACTCGGGCCGGTTCGGCGTGAAGTAGAGGGCGAGCATCTCCTTGAACAGGTGCGTGCCGAGCCGTCGCTCCAGCGCCACCGTGAGCCGCACGGTCTCGAGCAGCGTGGTCCTCAGGTCCCGGGGGGAGGCAAGGAACTGCACGAGCACCTCAGCCATCCGGGCCTCCTCGCGCTGGCCGAGCTCGGCGACGACGTGCTCCTTCGTCGGGAAGTGAAAGAAGAACGTCCCGTGCGCGACTCCCGCCTCGGCGACGATCGCTCCAACGTCTCCCGAGGCCACGCCAGCGCGCTTGAACTCGGCGACGGCGGCGGTGAACAACCGCTCGCGGGTGGCGAGGCGCTTGGCTTCTCGTGCGGTGATCTTCGTGTCGGTCGTCATCACCTGATCATGCTCCCGTGGCGCTGCACTGAACGTACAGGTGTCAGCGACACAAGTCAACGACACAACTCAGTGACTTCACTCAGCTACCGTGTTGCGTTCCGGCCGCGGCCCGAGCAATGCGGGCGGGTAGACCCGGGGGGACACATGACCGTCCTTGGGGTCGCAGGACGGCTCGAACGCTCAGCTCGGCGCCCGAGCGCGCGCGCCCGGTTCGCGCTGACGCTGGGCCTGGTCTCGTGCTTGGTCACGGCCGCATGCGGAGCTCGTTGGACCGACGAGGAGCGCGACGGCGTGTACGCGTTCTTCGCCAGAGTGGTCCGTTCGGACACAACCGGCCCACAGGCACGAGCTGCCACTGCCCGGCGTTCGGCCGCCAACTTGCGGACCGATCCGATGGCGCGCCCGGCAAAGTTCGACTTCTCGGTCTCGGCCATTGCTGTCCTCCGCCTCTAGGTCCGACGCCGCCCCTGCCGTCGATGCAACGTAGATCGACTGGGGCGCCTCGTGCAGGTGTCCCGACGTCGACGCTGCCAACACGCGGCCGACACGCAGATCGGGGAGGGAACCGAGTGTCGGGGACTGCGATCTTGCGTGTTGTGAGCGCCTTGTCTTGCCACTCGTTCAACAGTCTGTGAAGCGGCCAGCGAGGCCGTTCGCGCCGACGAGACCGTCGTCGGCGGCGTCGACGCGTGATCGTCAACGTCGATCACGACTGACTTTCGTAGTACGATAACCACGTGTGGAGATCCACGAATCCGCCCGTCGCCACGGCACCACAGACGAGGACATCCTCCACGCCATCGACAATGTCCTCGCGGTCGAGGACGTGGGCGAGGACCCCGATCGATGGCTCGTCCTCGGGCCTGATCGCGCGGGCAACCTCCTCGAGGTGGTCGTGCTCGTCGCACAGGACCGCGACCTCGTCATCCACGCCATGCCAATGCGCCCGCAGTACCGGAGGCTCTTGCCATGACTGAACCCGCAAACCGAGCCAAGGCCGGCTCGAAGCTGTCTGATGCCGACATCGAGCGTCTTGCAAACGAAGCCGAGGCTGGTTACGACGTCGATGGCCTGCTGGCTCGGCGCGGCAAGCGTGGCCGGCCGGCGTTGGGCTCTGCACCCGCGTCAGTGGAATCCGTTCGGCTCGATCCGGAGCTCCGCGACGAGCTCGCGGCGAGGGCCGACACCGAAGGGGTGTCGACGTCCGAACTCATCCGGAAGGCCCTCCGTCAGTACCTCGAGGCCACGAGATAGGGGCGAGGGCCGTGATCGCCACCAGCACGGACACCGACCCGACGCCAGGTCCGAGCCGGTCGAGCGACGTGCAGCCTCGGGTGCGACTACTCCCGATTTCGATCGGGCGGTTACCGAGTTCCAAGCGCACCCGGAACTCTGGGCCGAGGGGCGTGAACACCGGATCGGCACGTACCGCATCACGTCGGTACAGGCGGTCGGGCGTGGCGTGGCGTGGCGTGGTTTTCTACGACAGCGTCGGCGCGTTCATCGACGATGCCGGGTTCGCGTACCTCCCCGATGGACCGTCGCCCGACATGGCCAACGGCAGCTTCGAGAACCCGCAATGGTTCGCTCTGGGAAACCACTGGTACGCGTGGACAGCAAGCTGGTAGGTGCTCGCGCCTGGGTGCTCATGTCGGCAACAGCCCACCTCGCGAATGCGGGGCTACTGGTCGCTCTGGCCGGCGCCATCGGTCTTTGGCTCATACGCGTAGTTCTCGACGCCGACATGTTCAGCCTTGGCGGATTCATGATCTACGTGGTCGGCAACGCCGTCGCGCTGAGCGTTGGCATTCAACTCAAACACCGACTGCGTGGGTGACCGCTCGGCCTCGACGCACCGAAGCATGAGCGTGGATGACACGTGGTCGCCCAGCCTGTCCGGAAAGAGGTGTTTGAGCGGTTCGCCGACCCACGGTTAGGTTGACCGGCTGCCGCACAGCCCTCCCGACCAGCGTGTGATCGGCATCCCCGCTGTCGATCGGTGCAGCCCGGTCGCCCCTGCCGCCTTGCATCAGGGCAATCGGGGCGGCTGGTCAGTTGAGCGTTCGGAAACACAGGCCCCGAACGGCCTCGAAGTCCTTCGAGTGCTCGACGAGCGCGGGCGCTCCTAGGCCGTGCGGTAGTTGGCCAACTCCGACTCGATCACCTGCGCCGGCGCGGGCAACCCCACCTCGCCGAGCGCGGCGCCCAGGCGGGTGGCCATGAAGGCTTCCTGGTCGGCCTTGCTCTGCCATACCTCGGCCACGACCCATCCCGTCTCCGTCGGACCGCCGCTGTGGCTGAGTATCCCGGCGGGCCAGTCGCCCGTGCCGTCGGGCTCGATGCCCAACGCCTTGTTCACCGCCCAATAGTCGTCGGCACCGACCCCTTCGAACACCAACACGATTCCGAACGGCATCCCGATCACCTCCGTCTTTCGTCCCTCACAGTCGTGACGGTAGCCACGCGGAACGGCGTTGGGAAGGCTCAGCCGGCCTGGCGCGTGGACCAGCTGCGGACACCGGCACGGAGGGCGGCCTCGGTGGCGGCGACGAATCGGCTGTCGAGGCGGGGATCGCCGTCCTCGATCCACACGAGCACCGACTCAACGAGGTAGCCGACCGTCGCCTTCGCAGCCCAGCCGTCATGCTCGGCGGGGACCCGAGCCGCCAGCGCCTCCCTAGTGGCCTGCAGGAGGAGCTCGCGGGCCTGCTCGTAAAGATGCGCGAACTCCGGCTCCCGGGAAGCATGGCGCCACAACACCCGGAACGTGTCCTCGTCGCGGCGCGCCAGCGCCAGTAGCACGGCGGCCCCTGGGCCCAGTGGCCCCGAGCCGCCCGGCGAGGCGAGGCCAGCCGCCAGCTCGTCGTGTGCGCCGCGTAGCACTGCGGCGTACAGCGCCTCTTTGGACTCGAAGTGCCGGTAGATGATCAGGTGCGACACACCCGCCGCCTCGGAGACGGCGGCCATCGAGGTGGTGTGGTAGCCGCCGGCGGCGAAGGCCCGGGCCGCGGCCGCCACGATCGACGCACTGCGTTCGGCCCGGCCCAACCGGCGCACCGGCGCCCCACCGCCCGCCCGTGCCGGCGGCGCGACCGCTGCCGCCGACCCGCGCACCGTCCGTGCCCCCGGCCGCCGCCCGACCGGCTGCGGGCGCCGGACACTCATCCGGACTTCTCCCCCACCAGTCGGGAGTTGTCCCAGGACAACACTCGCTCGTCGGGGGTGATCTCGATGGTGGCGGTCTCGGTCACGTAGTGGGCGCGGGTGGCCTCGGGCATTGCCAACCGCGGCGTGCGGAAGGCGGCGTACTTGTCGTCGAGCGCCGATGCCACCCGTTCGAGCACGGCCGGATCGGTCATTAATGCCGCCGTGCCGGTGAGGTGCACGCCGGTCAACTCGGCCCAGCGAGTGCCCGTCTCCACCAGGAACGACACGCGCCGGTCGCGACGGATCCGGGCGAACTTCTTCGTGCGGGCCGGGCCGCTCACGTAGATCCGCCGGTCGAGGGCCACGAACCACACCGGCAGGGAGATCGGCATGCCGTCGCCCCGCAGCGAGGTCAGCACCCCGATGTGCGCGGCGCCGAGCACTTCCCACGCCTCCTCGGCACTCAACCGGACGCTTCTGGCCACCAGGCTGCCCTCCCCCATTCGACGTCCGCCCTCGCGCCGCTCGCGGCACCGGCGCCGATGTTACATACTGATGTAACTACCGCGGGTCCAGCACGGGGCTGGAGCCGGGCCGGGGAGGCGACGAAGTGAGGTTCGGGCTGTTCTTCGAACACCAACTACCTCGGCCGTGGGTCGCTGGCGACGAGCGCCGAGTCTTCACCGAGGCGATGGAGCAGATCGTGGTGGCCGACCGGCTCGGCTTCGACTGCGCCTGGCTGGTGGAGCACCACTTCCTGGAGGAGTACTCGCATTCCAGCGCCCCCGAGGTGTTCCTGGCCGCCGCCTCGCAGCGCACCGAGCGGATACGCCTCGCCCACGGCATCGTGCACTGCCTCCCCGCCATCAACCATCCCGCCCGCATCGCCGAGCGGATCGCCACCCTGGACGTGCTCTCGGGCGGGCGGGTCGAGTTCGGCACCGGCGAAGGGTCGGCGGCGGCCGAACTCGACGCCTTCGAGGTCGACCCCGCCGACAAGCGGGCCATGTGGGAAGAGGGCCTGCGCGTGGCGTTGCGGTGCATGACCGAGACGCCCTTCACCGGCCACGCGGGCCCGCACGTGCGCATGCCACCCCGCAACGTCGTCCCCAAGCCGCTGCAGCGGCCACACCCGCCGGTGTGGGTGGCCTGCAGCCGCCGCGACACCATCCTGCTGGCCGCTCGTCACGGGATCGGCGCGCTGGCCTTCGCCTTCTTCGACCCCGAAGAGGCCCGCCACTGGGTGGACGACTACTACACGACGTTGGCGTCCGAGGGCGTACCCATCGGCGACGCCGTCAACGCCAACCTGGCCTGCGTCACCTCGTTCTTCTGCCACCCCGACGAAGCCGAGGCCGTGCGCCGCGGCGCCGAGGGCGTCAACTTCATCGGCTACTCGCTGGGGCACTACTACGTCTTCGGACGGCACCGGCCCGGTGAGGGAAACCTGTGGGAGGACTACCGCCAGCGTCGGGCCGAGCACGGTTTCGACCCCGACGCGGTGGCGCTGGCTGCCCAGAATCCCGAACGTCTCGGCGCCAAATCGGTGACCGCGCAAGGGACCACCGGTCTGCGCGGCGCCATGGGCACCCCCGATCAGGTGCGCGAGTACCTGCGCCGCTACGAGGAGGCCGGCGTCGATCAGGTGATCCTCTCGTGCGCGGCGGGGCGCAACCGCCACGAGGACATCCTCGAATCCCTCGAGTTGTTCGCCGCCGAGGTGATGCCCGAGTGCGTCGAGCGCCAGGAAGCCCAGGACGCGGCGAAGGCCGCTCGGCTGGCGCCGGTGCTCGAGGCGGTCATGGCCCGCAAACCGGCAGCCGATCATCCCCCGCTCGATCCCGACTACGAGATCCCCGCCTACCCGCGCCTGGATGCCGACCGCGCCGCCAGCGACAAGTTCCACCGCTGGCTCGACGACTACGCGGCCAAGGTCGCCGCCGGTGAAGACGTGAGCAAGCGACTCGCGTGAGCCGACCTGCACGCAGGTCCAGCACCCCGGGGTGAACGGCGCGGGCGCCGCCTTCCGGTGCGGTTCGTCCCGTTGCTACCGTGCAGGCCATGTCGAAGACCACCACGAGCGGCGCGCCGCGCATCAACCGCCGCAAGGCGGCCGCCATCGCGGCAGCCAAGAGACGCCGTCGCCGCCGGATGGCATGGATCATGGCCCTCGTCATCGCACTGCCCCTCGTCATCGGCGGGGGCCTCTATGCGCTGACAGGTGGCAACACGGAATCGGCGGCGACGACCACCACCTCCTCGACCGCCACCACCACGCCGCCGAGCAGCGCGAAGGGCAAGCCCTGTGTGAAGGTGGCCAACCCTCCCAAGGGTGCCCCTGAGGTGCCGGTGCAGGTCGGCCCGCCGCCCACCAAGCTCATCGTCAAGGACCTCAAGGCCGGAAACGGCGCGGTGATCAAGCTGACCGACACCCTCACGGTCAACTACATCGGCGTGGCCTGCTCCACCGGGAAAGTCTTCGATTCCACCTGGCCCGACGCCAAGCCGGCCTCATTCCCGCTGGCTCAGGTCATCCCCGGCTGGCAGGAAGGCCTCGTGGGCATGAAGGTTGGCGGGAGCCGCCTCCTCGGGATTCCCTCGACACTCGGCTACGGCCCCTCGGGTGGTGGACCCGACATCGCCCCCGACGAGGCGTTGTGGTTCGTGATCGACGTGGTGACCGCCAAGTAGCCGCGCCATCCCGCCACCGGCGCCGCGCTCAGCCGCCCGACAGCGCCTGCATCACAGTCACCTCGGCGACGCCCTCGAGGCTGGCGTCAAGGTCGCGCGTGCTCTCCTGATCGAGGTACACCCGCATGTGAGTGCGGAGCCGGCCCTGCTCATCCACCACCCGGAAGGCCATGCCGGGGAACTGGCGGTCGAGGTCGTCGAGGAGTTCGCGCACGGTAACGCCACCGGCTTCCACCACGGGACGCTGGCTCGTGTACGACCGCAGCGGGGTGGGGATGCGGACCCGCATCACGCCAGGTCGGCGTACTCGAGGGAGTAGATCTCGGGCAGGTGCTGGGTGAGCGGCTCCCACGAGTCGCCTTCGTCGGCGCTGGCCCACACCTCACCCGAGGTCGTGCCGAAGTACACGCCCACCGGGTCGCCGGCGTCGGTGGTCATCGCCTGACGCTTCACCGTGAACCAGGCCCGCTCCGGCATCCCCTTGTCCTGGCGGGTCCAGGACGCGCCGCCATCGGTGGTGCGGAACACGCTCGGGCGGCCATCGGGACTGGTGCGGGGCCACACGTCGGTGCCGTCCATGGGGAACACCCACACCGTGTCGGGATCGCGGGGATGCAGTTCCACGGGGAAGCCGATGTCGCCCACCTCTCGGGGCATGTTGTCGCCCACCCGGTCCCACCGCTGCGCCGGACGGTCGAGGCGGTAGATGCCGGTGTGGCTCTGCATCCACAGTCGGTCAGGCGCGGCGGGGTGCAGTCGCATGCAATGGGGATCGTGGCCGTACTCAGGATCGGGGTCGGGCAGGAAGTCGGCCGAAATGCCCCGGTTCAGGGGTTCCCAATCCTCACCCCGGTTGGTGGTCTCGAACACCCCACCGGCGGACAGAGCGATGTACAGGTGGGCGGGGTCGCGGGGATCGATGTTGATGCTGTGCACCAACGACCCGCTGGGGGTCCCCTCCTCGGGGAACTCGGCCCAGGTCTCCCACAGCCGGTGGTCGTTCCACCCGCTCACCGGGGCCCAGGTGTCACCGCCGTCCTCCGTACGGAAGAGGCCCTGGGGGCTCGCCCCGCCGTACCAGACCCCCGGCTCGGACGGGTGGCCGGGCTGCAGCCAGAAGGTGAAGCGCACGCTGCGCCCCAACCGGTCGCCGGTGGGGAACCGCGGCGGCGCCGATGCCTCGGCCCAGGTGGCGCCGCCGTCGGTGGAACGGAAGATGGTGGGCCCGAGGTGACCCGTGCTGGCCGACAGCAACAGCGTGCGCCGGTCGCGCTGGTCGAGCACCAGGTGGTGCACGATGTGACCGAGGAAGTGCGGGCCCTCCACCTCCCACGCCCGCCGACCATTGCCGTCTCGAAGGATCCACGCACCCTTGCGGGTGCCCACCAGTAGCGCCGCCGTTCCCATGAGCCGAACCTACCAACGCGGTCGTGTCGCGTCGCTCAGGTTTCGAACTTCGGGCGCCGCTTGTCGCGGAAGGCG
>JANMIX010000338.1:0-8240 GCA_031376015.1 Acidimicrobiia bacterium
CGTTGGCCCGCAACCGGTCGAGGCCCCGGTGATAACCGACGCGGAAGGCGGCGTAGGCCTCGATGTCGTCGCGCCCCATCTCGCCCAGACGGGCCCAGCCGTCCAGGAACCGCGGCCATCGGGCGACGACCGCCGCGACCGCATCGCGCGAACCGCTGTCGAGGGCAGCCGCCAGCGCCTCGAGCGCCTCGGACGGTTCGGAGTCGAGGACCGTTTCGGGCGGCCCTGCTGGGTTGAGACGCACGTCGGTCATGGCGTGACCCTACCGCCCCCATTGCCGGGGTCCGATGGTCCGTTCAGGGCCCGGACGCCGCTCCGCCCGAAGAGGATGCGGGACCGGCCAGCGCCACCGCCTGGCGGACGAACTGGGCGAAGGGCGCTGGATGGCTGAGATGGGCGCCATGGCCGGCACCTTCGATCACCACGATCTCGCGGCCCACTTGTCGGGCTAGCTCCTCGGCCGCGAAGCGGTGGTGGGGCTCCGAGCGCGTCCCCCGGCCCGACAGCACGGGTGCACGCACCACCGAGAGGTCATAGGGCGCACCGCCCGCACGGGCGGCTCGCAGGTCGGCCAGCAGCGCGGGGCCTTCGGCGCGCCGCTCCGCCTGCAGGTTGGGCGAGAGTGCCTCCCAGCGCGCGTCACCGATCATTCGGCGCAGGAACCGCTCGACGGCCTCGCCCGGATCGACCGGACCACCACCGCCGACCGCCACGCCGCCCGCACTCTGGCGGGGCCACTGGTCGTGCCAGGGCATCGGCATCTCGAAACAGGCGACGGCTCGGACCAGTTCGGGATGCTCGCCGGCTACCCGCATGGCCACCAGCCCACCCAGGCTGTGGCCCACCAGCACCGCCGGTTCACGCTCGAGCAGGGAGACGAGATCCTCGGCATGACCGGCGATGTCGGTGGCGCCGAGCGGCTGCGAGCGGCCGTAGCCACGGCGGTCATACCGCAACGTGGAGAAGTCACGCAGTAGACCGGCTGTCCGGGCGAACGCCGCGCCCCGATCCATCGAGCCGTGGACGAAGACGATCCGGATGCCGTCCGGGTCCCCGGCCCGTACGCACCACAGCGAAGGATCCGGCGCCACGACGCGATCGGGCGCGCTCATGCAGTCGTCGGGATCATGTCGGCAGGCTCATGTCGTCGGGGTCACGGTCGTCGGGTCCGGCGCCGACCGCCAGTCGAACTCAGCGGTGACGGACCCGGAACGCCGCTTCGATGCGGTCGCGCTCCCGGGCGTCGGCCAGCGCCGCTTCGCGATGGTGGTCGAGCTCCTCCTTGCTGCGGTTCCGCAGGAGGGTCACCTCCCGAACCAGGCGGTCGGGATCAATCGGCTTGGTGAGGTATTCGTCGGCGCCCAACTCCCAGCACCACGTTGCGTCCTGGGAGTCGTCGTCGGTGACGGTGAGGATGAGCACCCGGGTGTCGGGCGCCAGGTGCCCGTCCTGGCGGGCCCGCAGTACGTCGAGACCACCGAGTTCGGGCATGCGCAGGTCGAGCAGCATCACATCCGGCGGATTCTCGGCCAGCGCTTCGAGCGCAGCGGCGCCGTTGTTGGCTTCCTGGACCTCGTAGCCCTCTTCGCGGAAGAGGTACGAGAGCATGGCGCGCACGTTGTCCTCGTCGTCCACAAGAAGAATCCGAGGGTTCCCTGCGTTGCCACTCACGGGGTGAAGACTAGTCCGATCGGGGGGTCGCCTCACCCGTGCGGGTGGGGCCCAGCCCCGCCCATCGGTGCTTCGTGCGGCGGAGCGACGACGATCAGAGCCCCAGCCGGGACCGCAGCGGGTGCCCGTCGGGTACCTCGACCAGCACGATCCGCACCCCGTCGGGATCTTCCAGCCAGCATTCCACCAACCCCCAGGGCATCTCCTCCGGCTCAGCGGTCACGACCACGTCGGGGCGTGCCGCCAGGCGGGCGTGCTCGGCGGCCACGTCGGCGACCTGCAACCACAGCGTCACCGGCACCGGGCCCATGGGACGCCGGGGCGCGGCCGAGGTCACCTCGATGAACCCGCCGCCGGCGAAGAACACCACCCCGGTGACCGTGCCCGCCACGCCGTACTCCCGGTAGACGCGCAACCCGAGGGCGTCGAGGTACCAGTGGCGTGTGCGGTCGAAGTCGTTGGGGCTGAGCAGCACCCTGCTCGAGAGCACCTCCATGACCTGACAGTAGGTGCCTGCCAGGGTGCCGCTCCGCCCTTCGGTCACCAACAGGCGCTCGCCGGCGCAACGTCAGTTGCGCGGCACCTGCAACCAGGGGACGTCCTTGTCGTTGCGGGGCTCGCCCGGAAGCCCCAGGACCCGCTCGCCCAGGATGTTCTTGGCGATCTCGGTGGTGCCACCCTCGATGGAGTTGGCCCGTGACCGCAGGAATGCCTGCGCCGGCGACGACCACATCATGGCGTGCTTGGGACGGTCCTTCGGGTAGCCACCGGGCTTCAACATTCCCTCGGCACCCAGCAGGTTGACGGTGAACTCACTGATGCGCTTGTTCAGTTCGGCCGACAGGATCTTGCCGATGGAACCCTCGGGGCCCGGGGTGCCGGCGGCCCGCAGTTGCTGGGATCGGATGTTGGTCAGGCGCAGCACTTCGGCCTTGACCCACCACCGCATCAACTCGTCGCGCTTGACCGGGTCGGTCTCCCCGGTCTTGTGCCAGACCTTGACGGCCTCGCCGATGAAGCCGCCGCCCCGGGGCGGGATCTGGCCACCGATGGCGACCCGTTCGTTCATGAGGGTCGTGAGCGCCACCCGCCAGCCTTCGCCGACCTCGCCCAGCCGCTCGGCATCGGGAATCCGCACGTCGGTCATGTAGACCTCGTTGAACTCGGCCTCGCCGGTGATCTGGAACAGGGGGCGCACCTCGACCCCGGGTGCGTGCATGTCGATCACGAAGTACGTCATGCCCTTGTGCTTGGGCTGGTCGGGGTCGGTGCGAGCCACCAGCATCCCCCAGCGGGACAGATGGGCCAGCGTGGTCCACACCTTCTGGCCGTTGACGATCCACTCGTCGCCGTCGCGTACCGCCTTGGTGGCCAGCGAGGCCACGTCCGAACCGGCGCCGGGCTCGGAGAACAACTGGCACCAGATCTCCTCGCCCGTGAAGAGGGGGCGCAGGTAGCGCTCCTGTTGGGCGGCGGATCCGTGGGCGACGATGGTCGGCGCCCCCATGCCGTAGCCGATCGGGTTGCGGGCGTAGGAGAGCGGACCACCGGCGGCGTGGATGCGCTCCTGCACGGTCTTCTGCAGCTTCGGCGTGGCCCCGAGGCCACCGAGGCCTTCGGGGAAGTGGACCCAGGCGAGACCCATGTCGAACTGGGCGCCCAGGAACTCGGTGGCCGGAGTGGTCTTGGGATCGTGCTTCTGCAGGAGTTCGTCGACGAGTGCATCGACCCTGGTCTCAACGTCGGACATGGCACCGGATCGTACTTGACCGTTGGGTCAAGGGGCGAAGGTCGAGTGGTCTCCTGCGGTCCGCCCGAGCTCTCAGTTCGTGCGCGCCCGCTGGCGAAGGGCATCACGGGCAGCATCGGCGGCGAGGGCGTCGTCGCCGGCGTCGGCGGCCAGCACCGCCAATTGGTCGAGCACGGCGGCGGCCTCGTCGAAGCGGCCCGACGAACCAAGGGCGGCGGCGAGGTCGCGCCGCTCCCCCAGGGGGACCCCCGGCACCACCGTGCGCAACCACAGCACCCGGATCAACTCCTCCCGGTTGCCCCGACGCGCATGGATGGCGAGCAGGTTGGCCAGCAAGCGAGCCACGGTGGCATGGGAGGAGGCGGGCTGCAGCCAGGCGGGATCGAAGAGGGTGGCGCCCTGCAATCGCCGGACCCGCTCCTCACAGCCGGCGGGACCCAGCATCGCCCCGCCGTCGAACAGATCGCAGAACGCGGTCTCCTCGGTGGCGGCCCGCACCACGAAATGCCCGGGCAGGGCAATGCCCACCAACGGCACCCCGATCCGGCCGCCCACCCCGATGGCCAGGATGCTGAGCGTGATGGGGATGCCGGTGCGGCGCCGGAGCACCTCATCGAGGTAACTGTTGGCCGGGTCGTAGTAGTCGTCCCGGTTCCCGCGGAAGCGTTCGGGGCCGCACAGGTGACGGGCCAGGCCCGCCAACGTCGTCTCGTCGCAGCGCGCCGCGATGGCCTCCAACTCGGCCTGGCCCGCTTCGATGTCGGGCGGGCGTCCCTGCAGGAGCGCAGCGGCCGCCAGCGCGGTCTCGGCCAGCGGCACCTCGACGTCGGGGCGCTGCACCAGTTCGGCGAATGGTTCGATGTCAGGCTCCAACACCCGAGAGCGTACGAGGCGCGTTACGGTCCCGTGCCCATGGACCCGGGGACCTTCGCCGCCACCACGCCCGACAAGGCCGCCGTCATCATCGATTACGGCGCCACGATGACCTACCGCGAGCTCGACGAACGCTCGAACCAGCTCGCGCACCTGTTGCGCAACGCCGGCCTGGCCGTGGGCGATCACCTCACGGTCGTGCTCGAGAACAGCCTGGAGCTGTTCGTGGTGACATGGGCGGCCCAACGGGCCGGGCTCTACTACACGGCCTGCTCGACCCGCCTGACCGCCGATGAGCTGGCCTACATGGTCGACGACTGCGGGGCACGGGTGCTGGTGGCGTCGTCGCGCACGCTGGGCACCGCGGACGCCATCGCGGCACGCACCCCCAAGGTCGAGCTGCGGCTCCTCGTGGGCGGCGAAGCCGAGGGGTGGGACTGCTTCGAGACCGCCCTCGAAGCCCAGCCCCGCACGCCCATCGCCGATCAGGCCGAGGGTTCCGACATGCTCTACAGCTCGGGCACCACCGGGCGCCCCAAAGGGGTGAAGCCCCCGCTGCCGTCGGGGGCCTACCCCACCCCGGGCACCGTGCCCTTCCTGTGCCAGACGCTCCTCGGGGCCACCGACACCACCGTGTACCTGTCGCCCGCACCGCTGTACCACGCCGCCCCGCTGCGCTTCACCATGGCCATGCACCGGCTGGGAGCCACCGCCGTGGTCCAACAGCACTTCGACCCCGAGGGGTACCTCGCGCTCATCGAGCGGCACGGGGTGACCTTCAGCCAGTTGGTGCCCACCATGTTCGTGCGCATGTTGAAGCTGCCCGCCGAGGTCAGGAACCGCTACGACCTGAGCTCGTTGCAGGCCGTGGTGCACGCGGCGGCGCCGTGCCCGGTGGCGGTGAAGGAGCAGATGATCGAGTGGTGGGGGCCGGTCATCCACGAGTACTACGCCGGCACCGAGGGCAACGGCTTCGTGTACTGCAACAGCGAGGACTGGTTGGCGCACCGGGGCAGCGTGGGCAAGTCGTTGCTGGGTCCGCTGCACATCCTCTCCGAGGACGGCCAGGAGGTGCCCCAGGGGGAGACGGGCACCGTGTACTTCGAGCAGGCGGGCTTCGAGTACCACAACGATCCGGAGAAGACGAAGGGGTCGCGCGACCCCGCCGGGAGGGGATGGTCGACCCTCGGCGACATCGGTCATCTCGACGCCGACGGTGACTTGTTCCTGAGCGACCGCAAGATCGACATGATCATCTCGGGTGGGGTGAACATCTATCCCGCAGAGATCGAGGGGGTCCTCGTCACCCACGACGCAGTCCGAGACGCGGCAGTGTTCGGCATCCCGAACGACGAGTTCGGCGAGGAGGTCAAGGCGGCGATCGAGCTCAACGACGGGTTCGTCGGATCCGACGCGCTGATCGCCGACATCCTGGCGCTGTGCCGCACGAAGCTCGCCGGGTACAAGGTTCCTCGCTCGATCGACATCGAAGCGGCGCTCCCACGCCAGCCGACCGGCAAGCTCTACAAGCGCCTCCTTCGAGATCCCTACTGGGAGGGCGTCGGCCGTTCACTGTGACGCTGCGGGCATGAATTGATCGCGCGGTGAATTTTTCCTAACGTGCGCTCCATGGGGATGCACGAAGGCCGAGTCGCCGTCGTCACGGGGGCCGCGTCCGGCATCGGACGGGCCGCAGCGGAGCGCATCCTCGCCGAGGGTGGGTCGGTCGTGGCGGTGGATCGGGCCGCCGATGGGTTCGATTGGGTGCAGGGCATCGATCGGCTCCACGTGCTCTGCGGCGACATCACCGAAGCCGCCGTCAACAATGCGGCGGTGGCGCTGGCGGTCGAACGCTTCGGCCGCCTCGACGCGGCGGTGCTCAACGCGGGGATCCCGATGTCCGGAGACCTGCTGACCATGCCCCTGGCGCAGCTCCAGCGTGTGTTGGATGTCAACGTGATCGCCGTCGTGCTGGGCATGCGCGCTGCCGTGCCGGCGATGCGCAAGGGTGGGGGCGGTTCGATCGTGGTGACCGCATCGACGTCGGGGATCGGCGGTGATCCCGGAATGTGGCCTTACAACACGTCAAAAGGCGCGGTGGTGAACCTGGTGCGGGCCGCGTCGCTCGACCTCGGCGCCGACGCCATCCGTGTGAACGCCGTCTGCCCCGGTCCGACCGAGACCGGCATGACGGCGCAGATGGCAACGCTGCCCGTGGTCTATGAGGATCTGCGTCGACGCATTGCGCTCCAGCGTTGGGGCAAGGCGAGCGAGGTCGCCGCCGTCATCAGCTTCCTGGCGTCGGCCGACGCTTCGTTCGTCACGGGCGCAGTCATCCCCGTCGATGGCGGGATCACGGCCAGCACCGGGCAGTTCCTGCCCCGCGCCATCTCCTGAACAAAACATCTGTACGCATATGTACGCGTTTGAAACGCATGGGAATCGAGTAGGAAAAGAGGATCCATCATGAGTGCCGGATCACACCCCGAGAACTACGAGGACGTCACCGTCTACAACCTCGACGAGGCCGACGAGGAAGCACTGCTCCTGGCCCACAACGAGTGCACGTTCATCTGGTCGAACAAGGAGGGCTGGCCGGTCGGCGTCATCATGTCCTACGTGTGGCGCAAGGGCAGCTTCTGGCTGACGGCGTCCAACCAGCGGGCCCGCATCAGTGCCGTCCGCCGTGACCCGCGGGTGTCGGTCGTGGTGACCTCGACCGGATCGCCGATACCCCGGAACAAGACGGTCACGTGGAAAGGTATGTGCACGTTGCATGACGACGCCGAGACGAAGGCGTGGTTCTACCCCGACCTCTCCGCCGCGATCCGCCCGGACGACGAGAAGGCGCAGGCGTACTTCGCGAAGTTCCTCGACTCGCCGCGTCGGGTGATCCTCCAGGTGACCCCGACGCAGCGCATCGGATACGACGGCGCCAAGATGGGCCGCGCCTCTGCCGCCTGGATCGCCGACCAGGATCGCTGACCGGCGGCGTTCACCGGCGTTCGCCGACGTTTCAGCTTGCGCTGACGGCCTTGATCACCGGCGCGAACCGCTCGGGAACGGCCAGCCAGTCCTCGGGCGACGCGATGCCGTCCCAGAAGTTGTGCTCGATGATCAGTTCGGTGAACCCGGCCTCGGCCGCTTGTCGAGCTTCCGCAGCCAGCCGTGCCACCACGTCGTCCGACGGTGCCGAGGCGAGCGGGAACTGCGCGAACGTCCGGTGGTAGACGTCGAGCGGGGCCATCCCCTCCGGTCGGCGGGCGTTGAGGTCCTTGGTGATGGTGGCGACCCGCTCGACCGGTAGGCCTGCGGGGTTCCACGCGTCGAAGTGCAGACGCGTGCGCTCGAGCCCTGCCGCCGACCACATTCCCGACAACAGCGGCGGGTGCGGTCGCTGAACCGGCTTCGGTCGCACGATGGACGGAGGGACCGTGAAGAACGGACCCTCATGCGAAACCGGGTCCTCGCCCCAGCAGCCCTTAAGCGCGCAGACGAAGTCGTCCATGCGCGCGCCGCGGGTCTCGATCGAGGTACCCGACGCATCGTGTTCCTCGGCGTTCCAGCCGACTCCGAGGCCCACCAGCAGACGGCCGGCCGAGAGCAGATCGATGGTGGCCAGTCGCTGCGCAAGTGACATGGGCCAGTGGTTTCCGGCAACGAGGATCGAGGTGCCCAGGCGCACCGTGGACGTCCAGGCGGCCGCCGACGCCAGCAGCTCGGTCGGCGCGAGCACCGACTGGTACTGCGGTGGCACCGGTGCCCCGGTTCGGCCCGCATAGCCGCGTCTCGGGTTCAGCGGCCACAGGAAATGGTCCTGCACCCACAGGCTGGAGTAGCCGAGCTCCTCGGCGCGCTGAGCGAATCCGCGCACGGCATCGAGGGTCACATGCGCACCGAGCTGCGGGAGGCAGAGACCTATTCCGAGCGTGCGTGCGGGTTCGAT
>JANMIX010000391.1:0-1709 GCA_031376015.1 Acidimicrobiia bacterium
CTTCGAGCATCTCATCGGCCCGCTTGCCCCGCTGAGCGAAGGGCTGCTCGAGTAGTTCGAACTCGTCCTTCGACCAGCCCATGCCCACACCCATGGCCACCCGGTTGTTGGACATCACCGCGGCGGTGGCCACCGACTTGGCCACGCCGAACACGTTGCGCATGGGCAGCACGAAGATGTTGGTGGTGAAGCGCAGCCGTGTGGTGACCGCCGCCATCGCTCCGATGGCCACCCACGGGTCGGGCCAGTCGGTGAAGGCCTCCCACCGCCGGGAACCGTCGGGTGTATAGGGGTAGGGCATCTTCAGTTCGCGGGGGTGCACCACGTGGTCGGAGCAGGTGACCGAATGGAAGCCGTGTTCGTCGGCCGCCCGCGCCAGGGGGGCGAACTGGTCGAGGGCGGTGAAGCTGAAGGCGATGTTGAACCTCACGGGTGGGTCCCGATGTCGATACGCCGGCCGCTCACGACAGGGTCCCGCCGTCGACCCGGATGTGCTCGCCGTTGATGTGGGCGGCGTCGTCGGAAGCCAGGAAGGCGATGGTGGAGGCCACCGTCTCGGGCCCGCGGGGTGTGTCGATGGCCATCATCCGCTTCACCAGATCGAAGTCGGCCCCCTCGGGGAACTCGAACTGGCGGGTGATCGGCGTCTTGATCGAACCGGGGCACACGGCGTTGCAGCGAAGACCGGCTTTGGCGTACTCCACGGCCAGCACGTGGGTGAGGGCCAGCACACCGCCCTTGGAGGCCGAGTACGCCGCCGCCCAGGGGTGCCCCCCGAGGGCGGCGGTGGAGGACACGTTGACGATGTTGCCGCCGGCGTTCAGCAAGGCCGGGATGGCGGCTTGGCAGAAGGTGAACGTGCCGGTGAGGTTCACCGCCAGCACCTGGTCCCACACCTCGAGGCTGTGCTCGTGGGAGTGCGCCGTACGGAGGATGCCGGCCACGTTGGCCAGCACATCGAGCCGGCCGTGCGTGCCGATCGCCTCGGCCACCACCCTGGCCCCGGAGGCAGGGTCGGCGACGTCGGCCACCATCGTGGCGACGAGACCGGAGACACCCGCTTCCTTGGCCTCACCGACGGTGGCCTGCAGACCGTCGTCACCGAGGTCCACGGCCAGCACCGTGGCGCCCTCTGCTGCCAGCCGGACGGCGGTGGCCCGGCCGATGCCCGACCCCCCGCCGGTGACGATTGCGACCTTGCCCGCGAAGCGTTCCATGAGTTGCCGACACTAGAACGTGTTCTCGTTCGGTGCGAGCGAACCGCCCCCCGGAACGGTCCGGGGGGCGCTCAGGCCCAGGCGATGCGGCCCAGCTCCACCGGTGAGGTGAGGAAGGGGTGGGCGGGCACCACCCGCACCGTGAACCCGTAGCGCCCGGCCTGACCGCAACGGAACTCCCCCCGGAAGCGCATCGAGTGTCCGGATCCCTCGATCGGCTCCATGGTGACCACCTCGGTGTGTTCGAGTTCGTCGTTCTGGCCGACGATGCCATGCACCAACTGCACGGCGATGTCGTCGACCGACAGCGAGCCCAGCTCGACCTCGGCGTCGACCGTGCGTGCCGCCCCGAGATCGGCGACCGAGGAGTCGGTCTCCACCGCTCGCACCCGGAGGTGATCCCACGCCCCACGAACTCGCTGCTTCCAGGCGGTGAGTTCCTTGGCCGCCGAGCCGTCATCGGCGTTGAGCCGCGAGGTCTGCTCGGCGGTC
>JANMIX010000632.1:0-2368 GCA_031376015.1 Acidimicrobiia bacterium
AGGCGGTCGGCTGCGCCTCGATCTCGGCGATCTTGTCGGGGTACTCCCGCTTGAGCCATTCCGTGAGCCGGTCGGTGGCGAGGCTCGAGAGGGCGTAATCATCGACGACCGTGTCGTCGCTGGCGCCCAGCAGACTCAGCAGGAATGCCGCCACCACGCCGGTGCGATCCTTGCCCGCCGCGCAATGGAACACCATGGGGGTGGCGTCGGGGTCGGCCGCCAGGCGAAGGGCGTGACCGATGGCGGCGGGACCCGAGTCGATCATGTCCAGGTACCGGTCGGCCAGGTAGGCCGCCGGGTCGTCACCCGGCAGGATCCCTCGCGCCTCCCACGTGTTCTGCATCACCGGCGCGTGGTGGAAGGTCACGTCCTCGCTCTCGAAACGGCCCCGCTCGCTCAACTCGTCATTCGTGCGTAGGTCGACCACCGTGCGGATGCCGAGGCTCACGACCTGCTCACCGGTGAGGCGCTGCACGCCGTCGGCCCGGAACAGCCGCCGCCACCGGAGGGGACGGCCATCCGCGCAGGGGTAACCGCCGAGATCCCGGAAGTTGAACACGTTGGGGAAGGGGAGGTGGCGGTCCAGACCCGCCTCGGCTGCATCGGAGCGCATGCCTTGACCGTACCGAGGTGAGGTCGGTTTTGGGCAAACACCAGAGAGGTCGCTCAGTTCGGCGGTTCGTGACCGGTGACGCCCCAGTACAACTGGCGGGCCATGGAAGTGCGGGTATCCGCGGTGCGGATCCCCCAGAACTCGAAGCCGTAGCGGTGGGCGGCCACATGCGCCAGCATCGACACGAGTGGGCCGGCCGTGGCCCGGGCCTCCAGGTTGGCGGGATGGTGACCCGCAGCCTGGAAACGGCGGAACACCTCGGCCAGTTCGTTGGTGGTCTCCACCAGCATCCGCGAGCGGATCTGACGGAAGCGCTGATCACCCTCCTGGGTACACACCTCCACCACCCGCAGCACGGAGCGGTGGGTGACCCAGAACTCGATGAAGGCGTCGACAAGACGCAGGGCCGTGTCGAAACCCTCCTGGCCGTCCCAGGAGGATTCCCGCACGATGGCGGCCAGGCCCGAACCGTCGCGGGCCATGTCCTCGGCCAGCACCAGGATGGCCGACTCCACATCGGGGAAGTACTGGTAGAAGGTGGCCGGCGACGTGCCCGCCTCGCGGGCGATGTCGATCACCTTGAGATCGCGGTACGACGTGGTGCCCAGCATCTCGGCAGTGCAGTCCAGCAGCCGGGTGCGGGTGGCCAGACCGCGCCGGCCGGGGACGCGGCCGTCGGCCGCTCGGGGATCCTCGGCGGGCGACACGCTCATGGCCACAAGCTACGGCGTCGCCCGCCGTTCAACCGGGTTTGGCCCAGGCCGCCAGCAGATCGTCGGTGCGCACGATGGTGGCCAGCAGCGACAAGGTGTTGTCGATCACCGCGTCGGCGTAGTCCACCGGCACCCCCGCCACCGCGTCGCGGGGCAGCACGAACTGGTAGCCCGCGTTCACGGCATCCATGGCGAAGTTGGTCATGGCCACGTTCACCGAGACACCCACGCCCACCACGGTGGAGACCCCCAGGTTGCGCAGCACGGCGTCGAGATCGGTGCCACCCATGGGCCCGAGCCCGTGCAACCGCTCCAGCACCAGGTCCTCGGGTTCAGGGCCGAGTTCGGCCAGGAGTTCGGCTTCCGGAGAGCCCGGCTCGATGCGGATGCCGAGCTTGCGGGTACCGAGGAACAAACGCCCGTTGCGGTTGGAGCCCTTGTCGTCAGCTCGGCGCACGGCGAGGCAGTGCACGACCTGCACGCCGGCGGCTCGGGCGGCCACCACCAGGCGCGCCATGTTGGGCACCGCCGTCACCGCCGCGATGTCGGCCAGTTCACGCAGCACCGCAGCGTCGCCGATCACGCCGCGCTGGCACTCCTGGGTGACCAAGGCGGTGTGAGCAGGATCGACGAGGGACGCGAGATCGAGGGCCACAGCGCGGGCACGGTAGCCGTAGGCACGGATGCCCGGGCCACCTCCTTGTCGTCGGCGCGGTGCCCGGGGCGGCACGCGTCGGGCGCTCAGCGGTGAGCAACGCCGGGAAGGCCGGTGAACGCGTCGACGTCGGCGCTGATGACCGTCCGGTTGGTGGCGCGGGCGGTGGCGGCGATGATCAGGTCGTGAGAGCCACGCGGGCGGCCCGTGCGTCGGGTGTGAGCGAGGAGCTCGGCGTGGTCGCGTGCGACGGCCAGGTCGTAGTCCTCGATGGGGATCGCGTCGAGGATTGCATCCACGAACGCTGCTCGCCGGTCGCGGTTCGCTTCATCGGCGAGGTGAACGGGAAGGATGTCGTCTTTCCCGCGCAGTGGAGCGTGCGGGACA
>JANMIX010000634.1:0-2775 GCA_031376015.1 Acidimicrobiia bacterium
GTGAACGCCGCACCCGTCGCCAGTTCGCTGTCGGTGAGCGCGCTCGGTCAGTCGGCCACCAATCAGCCCCTGGTGGTGACGGGCACCAACTTCGTGTCGGGTGCCGACGCCGCCTTCGCCGGGTCCGGGGTCACCGTGGCATCGACCACGTTCGTGTCCGCAACCCAACTGAACCTGGTGGTGACGGTGTCGGCGGGTGCCGCGACCGGTAGCCGCACGCTGACGGTGACCAACCCCGACAACGGCAACAGTGCCGGCCCCGCCGCGCTCACCGTGAACGCGGCGCCGGCGACGACCAGCCTCTCCCCCTCCACGCTTCCCGCTGGGGTGACCAATCAGACCCTGCAACTGACGGGCACCGGCTACACGAGCGGCACCCAGGCGGTGTTCTCGGGCACGGGCGTGACTGTGAACGGGGTCGGCTACGTGTCACCCACCAGGATCGACCTCGACGTGTCGGTCGTGCAGGGCACGGCCCCCGGGCCGTTCAACCTCACCGTCTCCAACGCCGACCACGGCACCAGCACCAAGGCATCGGCCTTGTCGGTGACGGCTGGTCCGGTGATCACCGGCCCGGCCGTCACCATCGGCCAGGGCGCCAACTCGGTGCCGGTGACCGTGCAGGGCACAGGTTTCCAGAACGGCGCCGTGCTCGATGCCGGCACCGGCATCACCTTCTCGGGCGTGACCGTCACCGCCACCTCGATCAGTGCCAACGCCACGGTGGGGACGGGCGCCACCACCGGCTCGCGCAATGTCACGGTGACCAACCCCGACTCGGGTGCGTACACCAAGACGGCGCTGTGGACGGTGAACACCAAGCCCGTCGCCACCTCCGTGAACCCCTCACATGCCGCGGCCGGAGCATCCTCGTTCGTGTTGACCGTGACGGGCACCAACTTCACCGGTACGCCCACGGTGACGTTCGCGGGCACTGGTATCACGGTGGGATCGGTCACCAATGTGTCGCCGACCTCGATGAAGGTGACCGTGTCGGTCGACCCGGCCGCCGCGACGACCGCTCGGACGATGACGGTGACGAATCCCGACGCCGGTAGCAGCACACTGTCGAGCGCGCTCACTGTCGACGGCGCGCCCACGCTGACCTCGGTGTCGCCCTCGAGCCTGCCCCGGGGCAAGTCCAACCTGACCCTGACGCTCACCGGCACCAACTTCACCTCGGGTGCGGCCGTGTCGTTCCCCGGATCGGGCGTCACGGTGAACGGCAACCCCACGGTGAATTCGGGCACCCAGATCACCGTGAGCGTGAACGTCCCCAATGGCGCGACCCTCGGGTCTTCCAGCGCGACGGTGTTCCTCACCAATGGCGGCACTGCCTCGAAGGCCAGTGCCATCACGGTCACCGACCCACCGGTGATCACGAGCCTGACGCCATCCAACTTCACCGTGGGAACCTCGTCGGTTCCGGTGGTGATCGCCGGGACCGGGTTCCAGAACGTGCCCACCCTGACGCTGTCGGGCACGGGTGTGACGATCAGCAGTCCGGTGTTCGTGTCCGCCACCCAACTCACGGCCACGGTCTCCGTCGCTCCCTCGGCACCGGGGGGCACTCGGGATGTCACCGTCACAAACCCCGACACGGGCTCGAGTACCGCGGTCGGAGCGCTGACCGTGTCCGGCGCCGAGGGGGCCTACAACGCGCTGGCCCCCAGCCGTGTGATCAACACCCGTGACTCAGGCAACTGCCTGGCGGCGGGCGCGACAATGACCCTCCACATGGTGGGTAGCCACGGTGTTCCCTCCGACGATGTGGGGGCGGTGGCGGTGAACGTGACCACCGTGAAGCCCGTCGCCGACGGCTTCCTGGCGGTCGGGCCGGCCGGTGCTCCGGGCACCTCGGCCCTCACCTTCGCCAAGGGGGCGGTGCGGGCCAACCTGCTCGTGGTGGGCCTGGGAACCAACGGCGACCTGCAGTTGAAGGCCTTCGGTTCGTGTGTGCACTTCATCGTGGACGTGTTCGGCTACTACACGGCGGTGTCGACGACGGCCTCGCCGGGTGGCTTCACTCCGGTCACGCCGGCCCGGCTCGACAACGGCAACCCGTGTGTGGCGCAGGGGGCGGTTCGCACCATCCAGGCGACCGGCAAGAACGGTGTCCCCAACGGTGCCGCCGCGGTGACGGTACTGCTCACGGTGTCGAACGCGCCGGCGGCGGGCTACCTGAAGACCTATCCGACGGGTGGATCGGTCCCCACCACGTCGTCGCTGAACTTCGGCAAGGACGAATCCCGCACCAACCTGATGCTGGTGCAGCTCGACAACCAGGGCCGGTTCGACATCTTCAACATCGCCGGCTGCCAGCGGGTGGTGGTGGACATCACCGGATGGTTCGCGCCGGGCAGCGCCAGCGGCGGGTACGTGCCGGTGACTCCGGCGCGGGCCTATGACAGCAAGAACGTCAACAACGGTGCCTGCGTGGCCAGCGGGACGGTCCTGAACGTGGATCTGACCGGCTTCGGGATCCCCTCCTCGGCGTCGTCGGTGGCGGTGAACCTCACCGTGGCCGGTCCCACGGCACCGGGCCACCTCACGTTGTGGAATGCTGGCGCCAGCAAGCCGGGCACATCGAACCTGAACTTCGCGACCGGCGAGACGACCGCCAACTCGGCGCAGTCACGAGCCACCAACGGTATCGTCGCCGTGAGCCCCTTCGGTGGGTGCTCCCGCATCATCGTCGACGTGCTCGGCTCCTACCCCTGAACGCCCCGTTGCGCGCGCTCGGACCGCCGCAGCGGGTCTCCCCCCGGCCCCCGG
>JANMIX010000428.1:0-7844 GCA_031376015.1 Acidimicrobiia bacterium
CGCCGATCGAGCCCGCCGCGCCCACCACCGAGCAGCCCGAGACACCGAGCTGCCATCATGACCAACACAACCCAACCCGCCGCCGTTCCCTGTGGTCTGAATCAACCCGGGATCCGTCGCGAAGAGTCAGACACACCTCAGGACGTCCGGCGAGACGGCCTAATGTTCCGCCTCCAACGGAGCGTGCGGGGGAGATCACGGTGCCCAAATCGGTCGCAGAGGTACGTGCGGAGCTGACGGCACCCGGCCAGCTCTTCGAGATGGACACCGTCGAGGTGCAGGGTCGTCCGGTGCGGGTGTGGAAGCACTCGCCGGCCACCTTGCGCGACGTGTTGGAGTTGTCCAGCTTCCACGGCGACAAGATCCTCGTCGTCTACGAGGACGAGCGACTCACCTTCACCGAGCACCACCGGGCGGCCTGCGGCTTCGCCCGGCTCCTCACCGAGCGATATGGCATCACCAAGGGGGACCGGGTTGCGATCGCCATGCGCAACTTCCCTGAGTGGATGGTGGCGTTCTGGGGTGCAGCGGTCGCGGGGGCCATCGTGGTGCCGCTCAACGCATGGTGGACGGGCCCCGAACTGAGCTACGGCATCACCGATTCCGGGTCACGAATCCTCGTCGTCGACGAGGAACGAGCCGAGCGGCTGCGGCCCTACAGCGACCTGGGATGCGATGCCGTGCTGGTGGTGCGCGCCGCCCATCCGCTGCAGGCCCCGGAGGAGAGCTTCGAATCGGCCCTGGCCTCGATGGGCGAGGTGACCACGCCGCCGGAGGTGACCCTTGAGCCCGACGACGACGCCACGATCTTCTATACCTCGGGCACCACCGGGTTCCCCAAAGGCGCCCTCGGCACCCACCGCAACATCTGTCAGAACGTGATGTCGCTGGCCTTCAGTTTCACCTTCGCCGGCGAGCGTCGTAAGGAGCTGACCGGCGATGCGTCCGACGCCAGTGCGGTGGACGACGCGTTGAGCGGAGCGGGCGACCAGATGGCGACCATGCTCTCGGTGCCGTTGTTCCACGTCACCGGTTGCCATGCCGTGATGCTCTCCTCGGTGGCCTTCGGCAACAAGCTGGTCATCATGCACAAGTGGGATCCGGATCGGGCTCTGGAGCTCATCGAGCGTGAGCGGATCGTCACGCTGTCGGGGGTGCCGTCGATGATCTGGCAGTTGCTGGAATCGCCGAACTTCGCCACCACCGACATCTCCAGCGTTCGGTCCATCGGCTACGGCGGTGCGCCCGCACCACCGGAGTTGGTGCGTCGCATCGAGGAAATGTTCCCGGGCCGCACGCCCACCAACGGATGGGGCATGACCGAGACGTCCTCGGCGGCCTCGGCCAACTCGGGCATCGACTACTTCCGCAAGCCCGACTCGGTTGGTCCCATGTTGCCCATCTGCGACTGCCGCGTGGTCGACGAGGACGGCCATGACGTGGCACCCGGGGAGCCCGGCGAGCTGCTGGTGGCGGGGCCCAACGTGGTGAAGGGCTACTGGAACAAGCCAGAAGCCACGTCCGAGACGTTCGTCGATGGTTGGGTCCACACCGGTGACATCGCCAAGGTCGATGAGGAGGGGTTCGTCTTCATCGTGGACCGGGCCAAGGACATGGTCATCCGCGGTGGCGAGAACGTCTACTGCGCCGAGGTCGAAGGGGTGCTGTTTGAGCACCCGGCGGTGACCGATTGCGCCGTCTTCGGACGGCCGCACGACGTGCTGGGTGAGGAGGTGGTGGCCGTGGTGCTGCTGCGACCGGGGGCCGACGCCACCGTGGAGGAGCTGCAGCAGCACTGCCGTGACCATTTGGCCTCGTTCAAGGTGCCGGTCGCCGTCTGGTTCTGGGACACCGAGCTGCCCCGCAATGCGGCGGGGAAGATCGTCAAGCGGGATCTGCGCGACGAGGCGCTGGCCAGGAGCTGAGCCGGCCCGGACCGCGAAACCGCCCCTGTGACGGATGTCGCTTGCCGGCGCCGCCCACAACCGGCATAGTTACCGGTAGTAACTCTTTCGGACTACCGCTCTGCAGGGGGGATCACGATGACCGCCGTCACCGAACCGCTCGACAATGAGATCGACACCACCGGCTCGCTCAACGCGCTGATGGGCCGCCTCAACGAGCAGTCGATCCGCAAGCGTTTCGACGCCTACCTCGATGTCGCCTGGGACGACATGCCGATCGATCCGGCCGATCCCCGGTGGGAACTCGACGCCGAGGATCCACTCGGCGCCACCGCCTGGTATCAGGCACTCGACCAGCACACCAGAGCCCGCATCGGGCTGCACCTCATCGCCAACAAGATGCAGGTGGGCTATTTCTTCGAGAGCGTTCTCAAGCGCGGACTTCTCGAGCACAGCACCACGCTGGCGGCCGGTTCGGCCGAGTTGCGCTACGTGTACCACGAGGTCATCGAAGAGGCGCAGCACTCGCTGATGTTCCAGGAGTTCTGCGGCCGAGCTGGCCACGGGACGGTGCCCCAGGTGCCTCGCAAGGCTCGGGCCGGCGCCAACCGGGTGGTGCGCCTGGCGCGTGTGTTCCCCGAGTTGTTCTTCGTCTTCGTCCTGGGCGGCGAGGATCCCATCGATCACGTGCAGCGCGAGACGTTGCGCAGCCGCGAGAACCTGCACCCGCTCCTGGAGCGCATCATGCGTATCCACGTCACCGAAGAGGCGCGACACCTCTCCTTCGCCCGCAACTGGCTCAAGCACCGGGTGCCCCGGCTCGGCCCGGTCCGCAAGATGATCCTGTCGATCGGTGCACCGCTGATCCTGGGGGAGATGGGTGGCCTCATGCTCAAGCCCTCGACCGATGTGGTGCGGACCTACGAGATCCCCAGTGCCGTCTTGCGCGAGGCCTACGAGGACAACGCCGAGTTCCGTCGCAGCGCCGCCGTCTCGATGACCAAGGTCCGCCGGCTGTGTCGCGACCTCGGTCTCCTCAATCCCCTCACCCGCCGTATCTGGAAGATGAAGGGCATCTGGTTGGACGACTGATTGAGCGACCGGGGACCACTGCCGGGCGCGAGGCAGTGATCACTCGGGGGCCGGGTAGGGTTTCCGCCGGATCTCTTGGTGGAGGGAGTTTTCCCGGTGGTCATCGCTGTCGTCGCACTCGCCGTTGCCGTGGTCGTGCTCGGCGTACTCGTCATCAGCGTGCTGCGGGGCCATGCCGAGATCTTGCGGGCGCTACACGATCTGGGCATCAACCTGGATCCTTCCTCCACCGCTCCGGCGGCGGATTCGACGCCGGCCCATCTGAGCGCTCGGGGCGTGCACGGCCACACCCGCGCCGACGACCGCGCCGCCGACGTCGCCGGCCATGACCCCAAGGGGGCGATGGTCCAGGTGGGGGTGGTGGGGCGTAAGGGGTTCACGCTGCTGGCCTTCCTGTCCAGCGGTTGTATGAGTTGCCTCCACTTCTGGGAGGCTTTTGCCGCCTCCGACCTCGAGGTGCCCGCCGGCGCCCGGTTGGTGGTGATCACCAAGGGCCCCCATGAGGAGTCGGCGTCGGCGATCAACGCGCTGGCGCCGCCGGGGGTGACCACGGTGCTGTCGAGCGAGGCCTATGGGGGCTACGGCGTGCCGGTGGCGCCCTACTTCGTTCTGGTCGACGGCCCGAGCGGGCGGATCGTGGGGGAGGGGGCGGCGACGTCCTGGGCGCAGGTCTCCAACCTGATGCGCCAGTCCCTGGCCGACGCCGGGATCGCCGAGCCCGGCGACCCTGCACCGGCGCCGCGCCTGGACGGCCCCGCCCGTGCCGCCCGCATCGACGCCGCCCTCGAGTCGGCCGGGATCGGGCCCGGTCATCCGAGCCTGCATCCCAACCCACAGGCCCCGAATGGCAACAGCACCGAACAGGAAGGGGCGGCGTGAGCGCCACCCTCGTCGCACTCGGCCTGAGCCTGTCCGTCATCGCCGCCGCACGTTCGACCTGGTCACCGTGCGGATGGTCGATGCTCTCGAGCATCACGCCGCTCAGTGAGCGCGGGCGTGGGCACCGTTACGGATGGACCTCGGCGTGGTTCGTGGCGGGGGCAGTGGCCGGCGGCACCTGCCTCGGTGCGGCCATGGCCCTCGGCGCCTGGGTCATGCGCGCCCTCGCTCCCTGGGGCACCCCCACCTCCTTGTGGATCGTGGCCGTGCTGGCGTTGATCGCAGCGGCCAGCGACGCCGGGTTGGGTGGATGGTCGTTGCCCATCCACCGGCGACAGGTCAACGAGCAGTGGCTCGACCGCTACCGCGCCTGGCTGTACGGCTCGGGTTTCGGATGGCAGATCGGCGTGGGTTACGCCACCTATCTGATGACCGCTGCGCTCCACGCCATGGTCCTGGTGGGCGTGCTCACGGCCGACCCGGTCGCCGCGCTGGCGTCGGGCGTGCTGTTCGGCACGGTGCGCGGCCTGGCGGTGCTGCTGTCGGCATCGCTGCGGACGCCTGAGGCGCTGGCACGTTTCCACCGCCGTTTCGCGGCGGCCGCCCCCCTCAGCCGGCGTCTCACCGTGATCGCGCTGCTGGCGTTGGCGGCGGTCGCCGCAATGACCGCGCGAGCGCCGCTCGCCCCGGTTTCGTTGGCCGGCTTCGCCTGCGCACTGCTCCTGGGCGGCGTCGCGCTCGCCCTGCGGGCGGGGCCGTCCTCGGTCACCGCCCCTGCCCGCACCGGTCGCGCCGCCTGATGGGGACCATGCAGGGCCAGGGCATCTCCGTGGAGGTGCCCTCGGGGTGGGACGCCCGGGTGTTCTCCCGCCCTCCGGAGGCGTTGCCGTCGCCGGTCACACCCGCCGGGGCCCGGCCGGGGACCGTGCTCACCCACACGACACCGGGCGCGGTCCTGCACCTCGCCAGCTTCGCCACCCCCTCTGACATGGGAGATTTCGGCGGCGGCGCCGTCGACCGGATGACCGCGGCCGACGCGCTGATCGTGCTCTTCGAGTTCGGTCCCGAGAGCCTCGGCCAACCGCTGTTCGCCAACGTGGTGAACCGGGTGCCGCTGCCCGGTCTCGCCGAGTACCAGCCCGCGGCCCTCCGGCGCATGATCGCCGGCCAGGCGGGGGCGCAACGGTTCTTCACCATCGCCGGGCGCCCGTTCAGCCTGTATGTGGTGATCGGATCGCACCTGCGGCGGTTCCACAGCGTGCCGATGGTGAACGAGGTGCTGCGCACGGTCAGGGTCTCACCGTGAGGATCGCGCCGACGGGAACGACGGCGCGATGAAGGGGGCGCTGGCTGCCAAGGGAGCCACCTGGCTGCGAGACCGCATCGACCGGCGTTCGTTCCTGGGCCGGGCCGCGCTGAGCGGTGCCGCCCTCAGCGTCAACCCGTGGGGCTACCTGTCGACGCCGGTCTCGGCCTATGCCGCCACGTGCAACTGCCGTGGGAACAACTGCGCCTGCGGATCGATGTGCTGCGACGGCTACACCGAGTTCTGCTGCACCCTCACGGGCCAGAACTCCTGCCCGCCGGGCACGATCCTGGGCGGGTGGTGGAAGGCCGACGGCTCCCGGTTGTGCGGTGGTCCGCGCTACTACCTCGATTGCAACACCCTGCCCGGCCACAGCGGCGTGTGCTCCTGTGGCTGCGCGCTGGGGAGTTGCAGCCATCGCATGGCCTGTTGCTCGGGATTCCGCTACGGCCAGTGCCACCAGGAGTATCCGACCCTGGGCAAGATCATGTGCCGGGTGGTCACCTGCACCCCGCCGTGGGTGCTGGACCCGGCCTGCACCACCACCCCCGCCGTCGACCAGTACACCCTGTACCACGACGCGCCGTGCCTGCACGCCCCGCCGCCCAAGCCGAAGCCGCCCCCGCCCCCGCCACCCCCCCAGGAGGACGACATGCCCACTGTCCGCGTGCGTCGCGTCATCGTGAACCCGGCCGATCCGACCTCCGGCTACGTGCTCGATTCCCAGGGGGGCCTGCATCCCTTCGGCGCCGCCCTGGCCATCACCGATGCCGCCTACTGGCCCACGGTGGGCGCAGCCATCGATGCCGTCATCGTCGACTGGACGGTCCCCTCCGGCTACACGCTCGACGTTCGAGGGGGCATCCACGCCTTCGGCGGTCTGAGCTCACCGACGAACAATCAGTACTTCCCCACCGGCTTCCTGCCGCCCAAGCCGCCTTGAACGCCCCGCTGCCGGCGCCCGGCCTGCCTCTGCCGCCGGTGATCGTCGCCGGTCACCAGGTGCGCGACCCGGGCCCCCCGGGCCGCCCGCTGTTGTGGGGCCACGGCGTCACCGGCGCCATGGCGGCCGAAGATCGAGCCCCCCTTGTCGACTGGTCGACCGTCCCTGGGATCAGGGCGATCCGCTACGACGCCCGGGGTCACGGCGCGACGCCGGGCCCTGAAGATCCCGACTGCTACCGGTGGGATCGCCTGGCGGCGGACCGCTGGGCGGTGCTCGACGGGTTGGGGATCGAACGCGCCGTGCTGGGCGGCGCGTCCATGGGTGCGGCCACGGCGGTGATCGCGGCCCTGTCGGCACCCGAGCGCGTGGAGGCTCTGGTGCTGGTGATCCCGCCCACGGCGTGGTCGACCCGTCCGGCACAGGCCCGCACGTACCGCATCGGTGCAGGTCTGCTCGGTCTCCCCGCGGGTCGGACGATGTTCCTCACCGCCATTCGCCACGCGCCCCTCCCCCCGGTGTTGCGGGGCGAGGGCGCTGCACTCAGCGAGGCGTTGCGCGCCGGTATGGAGATGGTGAGCGGGCCCAGACTGGCCGCCATCCTGCGAGGGGCGGCGCAGAGCGACCTGCCCCCGGCGGCGGAACTGGCACGGCTGTCGATGCCGGTACTGATCCTGGCGTGGGCCACCGACCCCTCCCATCCGTTGTCCACCGCGGAGACGCTGGCGGGAACGCTCCCGCAGGCCACCCTGCACGTTGCCCGCACTGCGGCGCAGGTCAAAGGCTGGACTGCCGAAGTCGCCGGTTTTCTCGCCTCGCTGCACTGAGCGCGGTGGCCGGTGCCTGTGCGGGCCGAGGCCGAGGGCCTCGGGGCGGCGCCGCAGTTGCCACCTGTCGCCCCCTGCCTCTAGATTGCTCCGTCGGCCGTGCGCGCCTATGCGCCGGTCGCGGCTCATCACAGCCCGAGTCCGCATTGCCGCGTCGAGAGGTACGAGTGCCCACCATCCAGCAGTTGGTCCGCAAGGGTCGCCAGTCAAAGACGACGAAGACGAAGACTCCCGCTCTCAAGGGCGCGCCTCAACGTCGTGGCGTGTGCACCCGCGTGTACACGACCACCCCCAAGAAGCCGAACTCGGCGCTGCGCAAGGTGGCTCGTGTGCGCCTCACCAGCGGCATGGAGATCACCGCGTACATCCCCGGTGAGGGCCACAACCTGCAGGAACACTCCATCGTGCTCGTCCGTGGCGGTCGTGTGAAGGACCTGCCGGGCGTCCGGTACAAGATCATCCGAGGCACGCTCGACACGAGCGGCGTGCGGGACCGCAAGCAGGCCCGCAGCCGTTACGGCGCCAAGAAGGAGAAGAAGTAGCCATGCCCCGTAAGGGACCCGCGCCGCGCCGGGAACTCATGCCCGACCCCGTCTACCACTCCGTGCTCGTCACGCAGGTGGTCAACAAGATCCTGCTGCGGGGCAAGCGCTCCGTCGCCGAGAAGATCGTGTACGACGCCCTCACCGTCATCGAGGCCAAGACCGGCGCCGAGCCGATCGCCACGCTCAAGCGGGCGGTCGAGAACGTGAAGCCCCAACTCGAGGTCAAGAGCCGCCGCGTCGGCGGTGCCACCTACCAGGTGCCCGTCGAGGTCCGGCCCCGCCGGGCCACCACCCTCGCCATCCGCTGGCTCGTGGGTTACAGCCGCCAGCGACGTGAGAAGACGATGG
>JANMIX010000431.1:0-3792 GCA_031376015.1 Acidimicrobiia bacterium
CTCCACCGCCACCACCAGCAGGAACAGCCCGCCACCGATGAAGAGTTCGGTGAGCGTCTCGGTGGTGGGGTACTTCGCCTGCCAGACCTGGAGCATGTTGGTCACCAGCAGGGCGCCGCACAGCAGGCCGGCCGCACCACCGGCGCCTCGGCGCACGGCCAGCGCGAAACAGGCGATTGCCACCAGCCCGAGTACGGGCGTGAGGTTGAACACGCCGTTGTAGCCGGCCAGGTCATAGGCGGTGGCGATCACCGCCGACCACAGTGGGTAGAACTGCACGCGGCTGGTTCCGTCGGGGGCGACCGCGATGCCCGGCAGCCGCTGGGTCTCCCGGGTCACGGGGCGTTCGCCCAGGGCCTTGGCGTTGCTCACCACCGAATCGGGGAACGTGGTGGCGCCCTCGCGGGCCATGGCGATGCCCGTTGCCACATAGAGACCCGGGTCCTTGTCGCCGAGGTTGTAGCGAAAGCCGGGGAAGAGGAACACGCCGGCAGCCAGTACCAACGCGGCCAGCGCCGCCAGTTCGTGCCGATCGAGCACGACGGTGACCGGTGCGAATCGGCGCAGAGCCAGCAAGGTCGAGCCCACCACGCCGCCCGCCAGTGCCAGCACCGCCGGCAGTGAATGCCAACCCAGGTTCGCCAGCGCCAGCGACGCCCAGGTGAGGGAGCAGACAACCAGCAAGGCGGCGGCGACGCCTGCTTCGCCAGCGGTCACCTGCGGTCGTTCGGGCGGCCTCACGATGGAGGGATGGGGGGTACCGCCGTGACCGTCACCATGAGCGACACTACCGGAGGTCTCCGGTCACCGAGAGCACCGATGGCGCCCACGGATGTTCCTTCGCCGGACCCGTGGCCGGCGGACAGGATCCGCGATCGCTGCGTCTCAGTGGGTGGTGCTCACCACTGTCCGGTGACGGGGGTATCGGTGGCCGATCCGTACTGGACCTGCACTGCGGGGGCACCCGCCGCGTTCTGGTTACGCAGCATGAAGATCCCATTGCGCCAGATCCCCACGGTGGCGCGTCCGTCGCCGTCCCAGTCGCCCGCCAGGGGCCTGTCGCCGCCTCGACCGAACGAGAAGGCGGTCACCGGGGCCGTCGGGCTGGTGCGCAGGTAGAACATGCCGTTGCGGAACAGGCCGAGGTCGTCGGTGCCGTTTCGATCCCAGTCGCCGGTGACGGGTACGTCGCCGGGCCGGCCGAACCCGACGGAGCGGATGTCGGTGCGGCTGAAGCGAAGGTAGAAGATGCCGCCCCGGAACACACCGACCTCGTCGGTGCCGTTGCCGTTCCAGTCGCCGACCACGGGGATGTCCCCGGGCCGCCCGAAGCTGAAGATGGCATTGGGCCAACCGGTGGTGAGGTAGTTCCGCAGCATGAAGGTGCCCGAGCGGAAGATGCCGAGCGTGCTGTGGTTCGTGCCCGTCCAGTCGCCGGTGATCGGCACATCGGTACTGGCGCCATAGGCGGTGTTGACCATTGCTGCCCCAGCGGTCAGGGCCGGGCGCAGAAGGAATTGGTTGGCGCGGCGAACTCCCAGGTGATCCGGGATGATGCGCGGCGCGGGAGGCGGCGCGGCCACTCGGGTGGTGCGCACCGGCGGGCTGTAGGGGAGCGAACCCTTGCCGAAGCGAACGGTGACCCAGATACGGCCGTTCACGATGACCTCACCGACCCCGACCTGGTTGTAGTCGCCGAGCATGTTGGCCCGGTGGTGTGGCGAGTTGTAGAAGGCGTCGTGGAGCCGCTGCACCGTGGGCCCGTAGCCGACGTTCTCGCCGCCACGGCTCCAATCAGGCAGGGCGGCGTTCATCTGACCGACGAGATCGGGATGGTGGTAGAGGTGATCGGTGGCGCCCATGTGCTGGGACCACGTCCGGGACTGAGTGACCATCGCCGTGTTGACCTTCAGCGTGCTCAGACCTTTCGAGGCACGCAGCTGGTTGAGCAGCGAAACGAACTGTGCTTCGTCCTGCGCAGTGCTCGTGCGGGCCGCCGCGGCGTCATGTGCGCCCGGCGCCGCCGTCGCTGCAGCGGTGGGTGCGAGCAACGCCAGGGCGAGTACCAGCCCGACGAAGAGGGACAGTTTCCCCGTCTTCTGTTGTCCTGCGCATCCGTGCGTCATTTCAGGTCCTCAAGTCGCTTGTGTCGATAGTTCGGCGGCAGGCGATGGTTCTTGAGCAGAAGTTGGTCAGCTTTGGGCGGATCTCGCCACTACGATCACGCCCCGTCATGTCCCCGCCCGACTCGTCGCCTTCCCGGGTCAGGGCGGTCGTCCTGAACTTCAACGGGGGCGATCTCGTGCGTCGCTGTGTGCAGTCGCTGCTGGTCAGCGAGTGGCCCGACCTCGAGGTGGTCGTTGTCGACAACGACTCCCAGGACGGCTCCGTCGCCGTCATCGAGCGCGAATTCCCCCAGGTGAAGGTGCTGCGGACGGGCTCGAACATCGGGTTCCCGGCCAACAATGCCGCCATGGGCGACCGTGCCGGGATCGCCCACATCGCGCTGATCAACCCTGACGCCGAGGTCGAACCCGGCTGGCTCTCCCCCCTGGTGGAGGCCATGGAGGCGGATCCCTCGCTGGGCGCCGTCTGCCCCAAGCTGCTCTTCGCCGACCGCTTCGTCGACCTGGAGGTGCGCACCGGCACCTTCGCCGGTGCCAGGGGTGACGACCGTCCACTGGGCCTGCGTGTCCATGCCGCGCTGGTGCAGGGGGTGGATGTCCTCGCCCAACTTCGGGGCGAAGGTGTGTGGGAGGTCGAGTACGGCGCCGGGGGTCGGTACCGGTGGGCTGCAGGCACTGCGGCGATCGGGGTTCCCCTGCCCCCCGAGGGCGAGGAGATCACCGTGCAGTTGACCGTCTCGGCCGAACGGGACAAGCCGGCGACGTTCCGCAGCGGAGTGACCTCGGTGGATTTCGAGGTCGGACCCGAGCCCCGCACGCTCGAGGTGACCCTGGCCGGTGAGGCCTACGACTTGGTGAACAACGCCGGGTCGCGCCTCTACCGAGACGGCTACTGCGGCGACCGGGGCTTCCGCGAGCGCGACTTCGGGCAGTTCGACCAACCGGCCGAGGTTTTCGCCTGGTGCGGCGGGGCCGTGCTCCTGCGCTCGTCCTACCTCGACGATGTCGGGCTCTTCGATGAGCGGTTCTTCCTCTACTACGAGGATGCCGATCTGTCCTGGCGTGGGCATGCCCGCGGCTGGCGCTACCGCTCTGTGCCTTCGTCCCGGGTACGTCATGTGCACGCGGCATCCACCGTCGAGGGCTCCGAACTGTTCGCCTATTACGTGGAACGCAACCGGCTGGCAATGCTGGCCAAGAACGCCCCTGCGGCGTTCGTGCTGAAGGCCCTGCTCCGCTACGTGCGGGTGACCGCCTCCTATGGGATCCGCGACGTGGTGCGACCCGTGCTGGGCGCCCATCGTCCGCGCCCGATGATGGTGCGCCGGCGGCTCCGGGCGATGGCCGGCTTCGTGCAGTTGCTGCCGTATCTGCTCCGGCAACGCCGTGCCGTCTACGCCCGCCGCACCCGGACGGCGGCCCTCGCCCTCGAATGGGTCGAGGTCCCCGCCCGATGAGGGTTGCGGTCTGGAACGAGTTCTGGTCGACCCTGGGCGGCGGCGAGAAATACGCCGGTTCCATCGCCGAGGCGCTGCGTCCGCATCACGACGTAGAACTTCTCGGCCCCGACCCCATCGACGTGGCACTGCTGTAAGAGCGCCTCCTGCTCGTCCTCGCCGGGGTCAACACCCGCCAGATCAGTGCCGAGGACGTCGACGTGAGCGCC
>JANMIX010000437.1:0-3911 GCA_031376015.1 Acidimicrobiia bacterium
GAGGGCGCCGCCGGCGGCGTCGAGGACGCCCGTTTCCTGGTGCAGGGCACGCTGTATCCCGACGTCATCGAGTCGGGTGGCGGCCACGGGGGCCAGGCCGCCACCATCAAGTCACACCACAACGTCGGCGGCCTGCCCGACGACATGACCTTCGAGCTGGTGGAACCCCTGCGGGCGCTGTTCAAGGACGAGGTGCGCAAGGTGGGCGAGGAGTTGGGCCTGCCCGAGGAGATCGTCTGGCGCCAGCCGTTCCCGGGTCCGGGCTTGGGCGTGCGCATCATCGGCGAGGTCACCCCCGACAAGGTGGCGATCCTGCAACACGCCGACCTGATCGTGCGCGAGGAGATCCGCCGGGCCGACCTCGAGCGGGAGATCTGGCAGGCGTTCGCGGTGCTGCCCGACATCCGATCGGTCGGAGTGATGGGTGACGAGCGCACCTACGCCCACCCGATCATCATCCGTGCGGTCACCAGCGAGGATGCCATGACGGCGGACTGGGCCCGCCTCCCCTACGAGCTGCTGGAGCGCATGTCGAGCCGCATCATCAACGAGGTGGCGGGCGTGAACCGGGTGGCCTACGACATCACCTCGAAGCCGCCCGGCACGATCGAATGGGAATGATCGCGCCCAACTGATCGTGACGGATTGACGCGCCGGCTGGATCGAGCGGATGGATCGGGCGGCCCGTACCGGCGGAGGGGCGCCGGGGCAGTTGTGACCGTCGCTGTCACGCGTTCGCAACAATCGTCGCACTTCCGCTATGGTTTGCGCCCATGACCCGGCTCTCGCGTCGCGCCAGGGCTGCAGCGGCCTCCGGCCTCGCCATCGTCACCTTCGTGGTGGCGGTTGGCGCCCCTGCACACGGCGACCCCATCTCCGACAAAAAAGCGAAAGCGGCGGCAATTGCTGCCCAGATCGAACAGCTCGGCCACGTTGTCGAGCAGTACGCCGAGCAGGCAAACGCCGCCCAGGACCAGTTGGCCCAGCTCAACGCCCAGGTGGCCGAGAGCCAGAAGAAGGTGGCTGCCGCCCAGGCGCAGATGAACAAGCACCAGGGCGAGCTCCGCGCCTACGCCGTGGACGCCTACATCCGCGGCGGTGATCCCAGCGCCGAAGGGGCCGCCGGCATCGACGACCTCACCATCGCCAGCCAGCGTGTCGGCTACCTCAGTGCCGCCGCCGGGGATCGCCAGCAACTCATCGATCAGCTCACGACCACCCAGCAAGACGTACAGGCCCGCATCGCCCAGCTCAATGAGTCCAAGGCGGAGGCGGAAGCCAAGGCCAAGGTCATCAACGAGAAGCGGGCCGCCGCGGCGGGGGCCGTGGCCCAGCAGCAGGCACTCAAGAACCAGGTCGACTCCGAACTCAACCGTCTCATCGCCGATGAGCAGGCACGTCAGGATCGGATCCGCCAGGCCGCCGCCAACGCCCGTGCCGCGGCTGCTGCCGCAGCCGCCCGGGTCACTCACAGCACTCCCGCGCCGACCCAGACCAACTACCCGCCCGTGTCGGGCAACGGTGGTGCCGGTACCGCGGTCTCGGTGGCCATGGCCCAGGTGGGCAAGCCCTACCAGTGGGGTGCGGCCGGTCCCAACAGCTTCGACTGCTCCGGTTTGATCATGTACGCCTGGGGCGCGGCCGGAGTGCGCCTGTCGCACTACGTGCCCTCGCAGTACTCCGAGACCCGCCACATCTCCCAGTCACAACTGCAGCCGGGCGACATCGTCTATTACAACGGTTTCGGTCACAACGGGATGTACATCGGCAACGGTCAGATCGTGCACGCACCCCACACGGGTTCCTACGTGCAGGTCGTGTCGATGTACTACGTCGGCAACCCCATCGCCTTCAGCCGTCCCTGACGGCCCGGCCCTCAGCGGCCTCGATCGGCGGCATCGCTCAGCGCCCTCGCAGGGCGGCGACCACCGGCGCGAATGCCTCCATGGCATCGGCGCTGATGCCGATGTAGCTGATGCCCCAGCGTTCCCGCCGGACCTGGAGGTCCTCGGCGATCTCCTCCACCGTGCCGCACAGGGCATGCGGGCTGGCCAGGGCCTCGTCCGGAGCGAGCCCGAACCCGGTTGCCAGTAGTTCGGCCATCCCGGCCCGATCGTCGGTGACCAGCGTGAGATGCACCCGCACCTGCAACTCGATGTCACGGCTCCCGGCCGCCTCGCGCACCCAGGCGATCTTGGCGTCGGTCGCGTCGATCGTGGCGTTGGGTCCGGCACCGGTGTCGATGACCCCCTCGCGCAGGTCCACGTTGATCCCCACGATGTCGGCGCGCGCACCGGCCAGGGACAGCATGCGCCGGCCGCCGCCACCGAGCAGCAGGGGAGGCCGGGGCGCCTGCGCCGGGCGGGGGGTGCCGGTCAGCTCGGTGAGGCGGTAGTGCGTCCCCTCGTAGCTGAACGGTGATCCGGCCAGTAGCCCCTCGATCACGTCGATGGCCTCGGCGAGCCGAGCGATGCGGGTACCGGGGCTGTCCAGCGTGATCCCCGACTGTTCGTAGTCCGAGGTCATCCAGCCCGCGCCGAGGCCCAACTCCAGGCGGCCCCCCGAGAGCAGGTCGATGGTGGCGGCCTCCTTGGCCAGCACCACCGGATGGCGGTAGTCGTTGCAGTACACGAGGGCGCCCACCCGCAGGGTGGTCGTGGCGTCGGCCGCCGCCATCAGTGCCGGGGTGATGGCCAGTTGGTCATCGAGATGGTCGGCGACGGTGAGCGTGTCGTAACCCAGGGCCTCGCACCGCCGTGCGGTGTCGGCCCAACCGGCCCCTTGGCCGGCGGGGGGAGCGGAGCATTGAACGCCGAAGCGGAACGGACGGGGCATGCTGTGGATCATGGCCGAACTGAGCGACTTCCAGCGCACGACCTTCACCCACGACGGCAAGACCCGCGACGTGTTCCGGATGGGGACCGGCCCCGCGGTGGTGGTGATGGCCGAGATGCCCGGCATCACCCCCAAAGTGCTCGCCTTCGCCGAGCGTGTCGCCGCCCTGGGCTGCACGGTGGCGCTGCCCCACCTCTTCGGCATCCCCGGTAAGGAGGGCATCCCCAGCGAGGGGAGCCAGATCAAGTCGCTGCCCTACATGCTGTCGAGCATGGTGCCGGCCTGCATCTCGAAGGAGTTCACGGTGCTGGCCACCCAGCAGACTTCGCCCGTGATCGACTGGCTGCGGGCACTGGCGCGGGACCTGCACGCGGAGTGTGGCGGCCCCGGCGTGGGTGCGGTGGGGATGTGCTTTACCGGCGGTTTCGCGCTGGCGATGATGGCGGGTGCCCCGGTGCTGGCGCCGGTGCTGTCGCAGCCGTCACTTCCGTTCGGGGTGGGTTCGTCTCGCCGCCGCTCGATCGATTGTTCACCGGCGGATCTGGCCGTGGCCAAGCAGCGCTGCGCGGCCGAAGGCCTGTCGGTGCTGGGCCTGCGTTTCACCGGTGATCGGCTGGTGCCCGCCGAACGCTTTGAGTTCCTCCGTGAGCAACTAGGCGAGAACTTCGTGGCGGTCGAGATCGACTCGTCCAAGGGCAACGCCCATGGCAACCCCGTCATCGCCCACTCGGTGCTCACCGAGCACCTCATCGACGAACCCGGTTCACCTACCCGCGACGCGCTCGAACAGGTGCTCGAACTGTTCCGCCGACGGCTCCTGGCGCCGGCGCCCTCCTGAGCGGCGTGCGAGCGAGGTAGGCCGGCGCCGTCCCGCCAGCTCAGGCCAGAGGGCGCCCGAAAGGAAGCGAGTCCTGCCAGGAGCCCAGGAAGGCCTCGGCATCGGCAACCGCCGCCCGCCAGGCGTCCACGCCCTGGGTCATGGCCTTGGTCACCGCTTCGGTGGCGCGGCCCACCGGGTCGGCCTCGCCCGCCACCACCGCCAGCAGGGGCGCACTCAGGACGAGGAAATCGGGCAC
>JANMIX010000469.1:0-1614 GCA_031376015.1 Acidimicrobiia bacterium
GACGGGGTCGGCGAGCAGGTCGGCCAGCACCGCCAACTCCACACCGGCCTCACCCAGGGAAGGCAGCACCAACTCGATGTAGCCGAGGAAGAGCCGGTTCGGGCCGACGACCAGCACCCCCTGGCCCTCGAGGGGAAACCGGTGTGTGTAGAGCAGGTAGGCGGCGCGATGCAGCGCCACGACGGTCTTGCCGGTGCCGGGGCCACCCTGGACGACCATCACGCCGGGCAGGTCGGCCCGGATGATTTCGTCCTGTTCGGCCTGGATGGTGGCGACGATGTCGCCGAGGTGACCGGTGCGATTCGACTCCAGGGCGCTGAAGAGCGCCCCCTGCCCCGTGATCGGGATCCCGTCGAAGGTGGCATCCCCGGAGGTGCCACCGGTACCGTCGGGGTCGGCCCCCAACCGGCGGGCGGCCTCGCCAAAGAGCTCGTCCTCCATGCCCAACAGCATCCGTCCGCGGGTGGCGAAGTGACGGCGCCGCAACAGCCCCATGGGTGCCCGCCCGGTGGCGCGGTAAAAGGCTTCGGCCACCGGTGCCCGCCAGTCGACCACCACGGGCTCCTGGTGTTCATCGGCCACCGCCAGACGGCCGATGTAGTAGCTCTCCGGCGGCGCCGTGTCGTCGCCCTCGGTGTCGATGCGCCCGAAGACCAGGGCGGCGTCGCCCAGGTCGAGTTCGCGCAACCGGTTCACGATCGTGTCCCAGATCACATCGCGTTCGAAACGCGCCTGCTCGGTGCCGCCCCGGCCGACCTCGACCATGGACTCGAGGCTGGCAGCGCGCCGACGGGCGCCTTCCAGACACTCATAGGCCCTGTCGAGATACGCCTGCTCGGCCACCAGATCGGGATTCACCGCCAACCGTCACGTCCTTTCGGGGAACAGGAAATCGTACCGGAGTGCCCACCCATCGCGCGTACGCGTCCTTTGTGCCATCCGTCGATTTCACGCCAGGGGCCGGGACCGTGAACGATGGGCGGCATGCCAACGGTGGGCATTGTCTTGGGGGCGGGGGGAGTCGTCGGCGGCGCCTACCACGCGGGCGCGCTGCGTGCACTCGACGAAGCAGGTTGGGACGCGCGTACGGCGAAGGTCATCGTCGGCACCTCTGCCGGTTCGCTCATGGGTGCCGCCCTTCGGGCCGGCCTGTCGCCCGCAGACCAATTCGCCCGGATGACCGATGCGGCCCTTTCACCCGAAGGCGACCGCCTGCTCGGTGGCACCACCTCGGTGGCCGAGGAGTTCATGGGCCGACGCCCGCTTCGCTCGGTGCTACCGGCCAACCCGCAGTTGGCGGCGACGGCGCTGCTGCCGCCGTGGTCGATGCGACCGCTCACCGCCTTGGCCGGACTGCTCCCCGCCGGCTCGGTGCCCACCACCCCGATCGGTGACCGGGTCCGCCTTCTCCTCGGCAACCACTGGCCCGCCGAACCGCTGTGGATCGCCGCGCTCCGTCTGCGCGACGGTGCCCGCATCGTGTTCGGCCGAGGTGAGGCCGACCCCGAACCCGATCCTGGCACGGCAGTGGAGGCATCTTCGGCGGTGCCCGGGTTCATGGCACCGGTGTGTATCGGCACCGACAGCTATGTCGACGGCTATGTGCTGTTCGAT
>JANMIX010000476.1:0-1582 GCA_031376015.1 Acidimicrobiia bacterium
GGCGCTCAAGGCCCTCGAAGGGGACGAGGCCGCGGCGGCAGGGGTTCTGGAGTTGATGGCGGCGGTGGACAGCTTCGTGCCGGAGCCGGTGCGGGAGCTGGACAAGCCGTTCTTGATGCCGATCGAGGACGTGTTCTCGATCACGGGGCGGGGGACGGTTGTCACTGGGAAGGTGGAGCAGGGGGTTGTCCACACGGGTGACGAGGTCGAGATCGTGGGGATCCGACCGACCCAGAAGACGACGTGCACGGGTGTGGAGATGTTCCGCAAGCTGTTGGATCAGGGCCAGGCGGGCGACAACATCGGTGCGCTTCTCCGGGGCACGAAGAAGGAGGAGGTGGAGCGCGGCCAGGTGTTGGCCAAGCCCGGCTCGATCACGCCGCACAGCAACTTCGAGGGTCAGGTGTACGTGTTGACCAAGGACGAGGGCGGGCGGCACAAGCCGTTCTTCGGGAACTACCGGCCCCAGTTCTACTTCCGGACCACCGACATCACCGGCAGCGTCACCTTGCCGGAGGGCACCGAGATGTGCATGCCCGGTGACAACACCCTCATGACCGTCGAGCTGATCCACCCCATCGCCATGGAAGAGGGACTCCGCTTCGCCATCCGTGAGGGTGGCCGCACCGTCGGCGCCGGCCGCGTCACCAAGATCCTGAAGTAGAAGGAAAACGCAGATGGCATCCAAGGCAAACCTGAAGCGCATCGCCGTCACGCTCGAGTGCACGCAGTGCAAGCGCCGCAACTACATCACCGAGAAGAACAAGGTGAACGACCGCGAGCGCATCGAGATGAAGAAGTACTGCCGGTGGGACCGCACCCACACGATCCACAAAGAGACCCGCTAGTAACCCTCCCGGCCCTGCGCAGGTCGAACCGTCCGTCATGCCGCAAGACGTAGAGCTCAGCGAGCTCGTCGTGGCCGCCCGTGACGGGGATCAGCTCGCGTTCGAGCAGCTCGTCAAGGCGACCTACGCCGGGACGTACACGCTCGCGTACCGGCTGACCGGAGACGAGGAGGACGCGAGGGACGTGGTGCAGGAGTCGTACCTGCGGGCGTATCGGGGGCTGAAGCGCTTCCGCGGGGACGCCCAGTTCACGACCTGGCTCTACCGGATCACGGCCAACTGCGCGTCCACCCACCTCAGGAAGCGCGCCAAGCACCGCCACGAGGAGCTGCTCGAGGACTCCCCGATCGCGGAGAGCAACCCCGACTACGACCCCGAGGCCCGCTCCGACGCCAGCGCACTGCGCGAGCGCATCAACGTCGCCCTGCGCGAGCTGCCGCCCCGCCTTCGGGCGGTCGTGGTGCTGCGCGACGTCTACGACCTGCCCCACGAGGCCATCGCGGCCGAGCTGGGCATCTCCGAGTCGGCGGCCAAGGTGCGTCTGCACCGGGCCCGCCGCAAGCTTCGCGAGCACCACTACCCCCTCCGCGGAGAGCCCGACCACGAGGAGCGCGGCGCCCGTGCAATGTGACCAGATCGCCGACCTGCTGTCCGAGGTTGCCGATGGCTCGCGCCTCCACGAGCGCGACGCCCGGCGCCACGTCGACAGCTGCCTGCGCTGCCAGGCCGAGCTC
>JANMIX010000483.1:0-2554 GCA_031376015.1 Acidimicrobiia bacterium
GGGCTTCGGCGGTCCGCACGCCGGGTACATGGCGGTGCGGGCCGGGCTCGAACGCAGTCTGCCCGGCCGCCTCGTCGGGGTGTCCGTCGACGCCGACGGTCATCGGGCCTACCGCCTGGCATTGCAGACCCGCGAGCAGCACATCCGCCGGGAGAAGGCCACCTCCAACATCTGCACCGCGCAGGTGCTCCTCGCGGTGATGGCCTCGATGTACGCCGCCTACCACGGTCCCGACGGGCTCACCCGCATCGCCACGGAGATCCACGACCGCGCCGTGCGGGTTGCGGGCATGGGCGAAGCCCTGCACGCCGACTTCTTCGACACCGTACGTCTCCGCGCCCCGGGAGCGGCCCGGTCGATCCAGGCCGAGGCGGCCGCCCGGAACCTCAACATCCGGGTGATCGACGTCGACACCGTGGCCGTCGCCTGCGACGAGACGACCACCGACGACGACCTGGACCGCCTGGCCGAAGCCTTCGCCGCCGCCCGCATCACCCCCACCGCGACCCCGGCGGGAAGCCTCGAAGCCCTGACACGCACCACTTCGTTCCTGACGCACCCGACCTTCAGCGAGCATCGCTCGGAGACGGCGATGCTGCGGTACCTGCGCCGACTGGCCGACATGGACCTGGCCCTCGACCGCTCGATGATCCCGCTGGGATCCTGCACCATGAAGCTGAACGCCACGGCCGAGATGGAGCCCATCACCTGGCCCGAGTTCGCCGACCTGCACCCGTTCGCTCCACTCGAACAGGCGCAGGGAACGTTGAGCCTCATCCGCCAGTTGGAGGCATGGCTGTGCGACGTGACCGGCTACGACGCCATCTCCTTGCAGCCCAACGCCGGCAGCCAGGGCGAACTGGCGGGCCTGCTCGCCATCAGGGAGTGGCACCGCCACAACGGTGGCAGCCACCGCGACGTGTGCCTCATCCCCGCCTCCGCCCATGGCACCAACGCTGCCTCGGCGGTGATGGCCGGCATGCGGGTGGTGGTGGTGGCCTGTACCGAGTCGGGCGACATCGACCTGGCCGACCTTCACCGCCAACTCGAGGCCCACGCCGAGGACCTCGCCGCAGTGATGGTCACCTACCCGTCCACCCATGGCGTGTTCGAGGAGGGCATCACCGCCCTGTGCGCCGCGGTGCACGACGCCGGCGGGCAGGTCTACGTGGACGGCGCCAATCTCAACGCGCTGGTCGGCCTGGCCCGGCCCGGACGGTTCGGGGCCGACGTCAGCCACCTCAACCTGCACAAGACCTTCTGCATCCCCCACGGCGGCGGCGGACCCGGCGTGGGCCCCGTGGCCGTGCGGGCCCACCTGGCGCCCTATCTGCCCAACCATCCTCTCGTCGCCGAAGCCGGCCCCGCGACCGGCCCGGGGCCGATCTCGGCGGCACCGTGGGGTTCGGCGGGGATCCTGCCCATCCCGTGGGCGTACCTCAGGATGATGGGTTCACACGGCCTGCGCCGGGCCACCGAGATCGCCGTGCTCAACGCCAACTACGTCGCCGCACGCCTGGCCCCGCACTTCCCGGTGCTCTACACCGGTACCGCCGGTTTGGTGGCGCACGAGTGCATCCTCGATCTGCGTCCGCTGACCAAGGCCACCGGCGTCACCGGTGAGGATGTGGCCAAGCGGCTCATCGACTATGGCTTCCACGCGCCCACCATGAGCTTTCCGGTCGCGGGAACGCTGATGATCGAACCCACCGAATCCGAGGATCTCGGCGAGCTCGACCGCTTCTGTGACGCCATGATCCACATCCGGGCCGAGATCGACCGTTGTCCCGAGTTGCTCCAGAACGCGCCGCACACCGCCGAGTGTCTGCTGGTGGAACCGTGGGCCAAGCCCTACACCCGCCAGGAGGCGGCGTACCCGCTCGAGGGGGCGAGGGGCCAGAAGTACTGGCCGCCGGTACGGCGCATCGACGGGGGGTACGGCGACCGCAACCTGATGTGCGCCTGCCCGCCGCCGGAAGCCTACGAATGAACCCCGAGGCGTAGCACCCGTCCCGCCAGCACCTCGCCGGCCCGGACCTCCACCGCCACCTCGTCGCCCTCGCCGATCGACGGTGACAGGAAGGCCATGGCGATGCCGTGACCCCGCACGGGTGAGAAGTTGCCACTGGTGACCTCGCCGACCATCTCGTCGCCCACCAGCACTCGCTGACCGGCCCGGGGTGGGCGGCGGCCCTCGGTACCGATGCCCCGCAACAGGCGAGTCACGCCTCGGTCGCGCTCGGCCGCCAACGCTTCCCGGCCACGGAACGGTCCCTTGTCCCAACGCACGACCCAGCCCAGGCCGGCCTGCAGCGGCGTGATGCCCGGACCCAACTCGTGACCGTGCAAAGGCAGGCCGGCCTCCAGCCGCAGCGTGTCACGGGCACCGAGGCCGGCGGGCACGAAGCCCGCCTCCACGACGGCCTGCCACAGCGACACCGCCCCCTCCACCGGCACCGCCACCTCGACGCCGTCCTCGCCTGTGTACCCCGTGCCCGCCACCACGACCGGCACGCCCTGCCAGTCGAGCACGGCGACCGCGAAGCGCGGCACC
>JANMIX010000497.1:0-1692 GCA_031376015.1 Acidimicrobiia bacterium
CGCGCTCAAACGTATAGGTGAGTGCGAGGTCGTAGGGATTGGCGGCGTGCGGGCCGTAGCGGTCGCGGTGGGTCTGCTTGTGAATGGCGGTGATGAAGGCCGGCCGCGCCCACGACGGTGACCATCAATGGGCACGGTTACGGCCACGGCCGCGGTCTGAGCCAGTACGGCTCGCTGGGCTACGCCCTGGCGGGATGGACGAGCGCGCAGATCGTGTCGCACTACTACTCCAACACCACGGCCGGGGTGCTTCCGGCGGCGCCGATGTCGGTGCGGCTCCTGGGTCACGACAACCAGTCGTTGGCCGTCCAGCTCGACACCGCCACGCTCGCCACCGTCGCGGGGTCGGGGTCGGTACTGCCGGCTCCCGATCACGCGGTGCGGGTGACCCTCGTGTCGCCGGGCAACTTCAGCATCGCCGATGGGGCCAGCTGTGCAGGGCCGTTCACCACGCGACCGGGCACCGTGACCACGACGCAGGTGCGGATCCTGGCGGCGCAGGGACGCAACAGTTCCTTCGTATACGGGCAGTCGGGCGATGTGCCGCTGGCGGGGGACTGGAACCGTGACGGCAACGACTCGATCGGCGTGTGGCGCGCCGGTAACTGGTTCCTGCGGAACTCCAACTCGGGCGGCGGCGCCGACATCACTCCCTTCACCTTCGGCACCGCGACCGACGTCCCGATCGTCGGTGACTGGGACGGCAACGGCACCGACACCCCTGGCGTGTTCCGCAACGGCCTGTTCCTTCTCAAGAACTCCTTCCGGGGCGGCGGACCCGACGTGACCATCTCGCTGGGTCGCGGCGGTGACGCCCCGGTGGTGGGCGACTGGGACGGTGACGGGCGCGACACCATCGGGGTGCACCGCGGTACCAACTGGTTCCTGACCAACTCGCCCTCGATCGGTCGGGTCGACATGGCCTTCACCTATGGGGCGAGCAGCGATCTCGCCGTCATCGGGGACTGGGCCGGCCAGGGCCGGAGCACCATCGGGGTACAGCGGGGAACCGCCTTTCTCCTGCGCTACTCCAATGCCGGGGGCGCCGCCGACCTGACCTTCGACTTCGGTGTCAGCGGCACCCCCCTCGGGGGCCGTTTCGCCGGACCGGGCCGCGATTCGGTGGGGGTCTACGCCGCGTCGACCTTCACCCTGGCCACGTCAAATGCACCCTCGGGCATGACGGCACTGACCGGGAGCAACTACTCCCTGGGTCAGACGTTGCGCGTCTGCGAATCGGCCAACACCTCGCGGTGGTACCGGGGCGAGATCCGCGCGGTGGACAGCGGTGCCGGACAGCGGGCCGTCAACGTCCTGGACCGTGAGTGGTACGTCCGAGGCGTGGTACCCCGCGAGTCGCCGGCGTCTTGGGGGTCGCAGGGTTGCTCCGGCCAGGTGTGCCAGGGGATGCAGGCACTCGAGTCCCAGGCCATCGCCGCCCGTTCCTACGCGTCGGCGGAGAACCGCTACCCGTACGCCAAGACCTGCGACACCACGTCGTGTCAGGTCTACGGAGGGCGGGCCCTGCAGGTGGGGGCGACGTTCGTGGCCCTCGAGGACAGCCGCTCGGACGCCGCCGTGACCGCCACGGCCGACCAGGTCCGCCTCCTCAACTCACAGGTGGTGGCCACCGAGTTCTCCTCGTCTTCCGGTGGGATCACCGCCGGTGGGGTGTTTCCCTCCGTGGTGGAC
>JANMIX010000646.1:0-6726 GCA_031376015.1 Acidimicrobiia bacterium
CCCCGCCCACCAGGGCCAGACCAGAGGCCCTCGCCATCTCGATGACCGCGACGCGGTTGACCAACCGCCACTCGGCCTGCACCGTGTCGCCCAGGGGCCCGGTGACCGCACTGCGACGGTTGGGCCCGCCCAGCGCCTCCAGGATGCCCTCGCCGCCGTCGGCCATCGGGGCCTCATCGGCTTCCCAGCCGGCAGCGCGCGCCGCGCTGGCCACGGCGGCCGCCACTGCCGCTGCCGTGGCCGTGCCCCGGAACTTGTCAGGTGCTGCCAATACGCGCACGGCGTAAGTCTGACCGGCCGGCGCCGCTAGCGTCGCCGCGGTGCCCCAACGCCCGGTCGTGCTGGTCTCCAATCGAGGGCCCCTGTCGTTTTCCTTCGATGACGCGGGCGACCTGCAGGTGCGCCGTGGCGGCGGCGGGCTGGTCTCGGGCATCGCTCCGCTGGTGGCCGGCACCGATGCGCTCTGGGTGGCTGCGGCGCCCACCGACGCCGACCGCGCTGCCGCCCGGGAAGGCGTGACCGAGGCCGACGGGCTGCGTGTGGCGCTGGTGGACGTGGACCCTGATCGCTACCGGCAGGCCTACGACACCGTCTGCAACACCACCATCTGGTTCTGCTCCCACGGACTCTTCGACGCCGCTCGCACTCCGGTGATCGACGACGAGTGGTACGAGGCGTGGGAGGCCTACCGTGCCTACAACGAATCCTTCATCGACGCCGTGGCCGAACTTGCGCCCCCCGGCGCCGCCGTGCTCGTGCAGGACTACCACCTGGCGTTGTGTGCGGGCCTGCGCCAGCGGCGCCCCGACACCTCGGTGGTGTGGTTCAGTCACACGCCCTGGGTGGGACCCGAGGGGTGGAAGCCGATGCCGGATCACGCGTCGGCGGAGTTGCTGGCCGGCTTGGGCGACTACGACGCCTGCTCGTTCCACGTGCCCCGCTGGGCCGCCGCCTACCAGCGGTGCTACCCCGGCGGGCCCCCCAACCGGGTGGGGGTGGCCTCGTTGGGCCCCGACCCCGATGACCTCGCGGCCGCCGCCGGATCCGTGAATGCCGCGTCAGCGGCCGCCGCCCTGACCGAGCGCCTGGCGGGACGCAAAGCCCTGGTGCGAGTCGATCGCATGGAGTTGTCGAAGAACATCCTGCGCGGCTTCGACGCCTTCGCCAGCCTCCTCGAGCACGAGCCTCGGTGGCGCGAGCAGGTCACGTTCCTGGCCCTGTGCTACCCCTCCCGCCAGAGCGTGCCCGCCTACGCCGCCTACGCCGCCGACGTGGTGGCCCGGGCCGAGGCCATCAACGATCGGTTCGCCACCGGCGACTGGACACCGATCCTGCTGGAGACCGACGACGACTTCCCCCGCTCCATGGCGGCGCTGAGCCTGGCTGACGCCGTGCTGGTCAACCCGGTGCGCGACGGCATGAACCTGGTGGCCAAGGAACAGGCGCTGGTGAGCCGCAACAACGCAGCGCTGGTGCTGTCCACCGAGGCCGGAGCCTGGGACGAACTCGGCTCGGAGGGCGCCCTGGGCGTGAACCCCTTCGACGTACGCGACACGGCGCGGGCGATCCGCGCGGCGCTCGAGATGGAGCCCACCGAGCGGGCCCGGCGCCATGACGCGATGCGGGCCGCCACGCTGGCGCGAACCCCCCGCCACTGGCTGGCCGACCAGCTCCGCCTTGCGGGCCCGCCGGCGTAGACGGATCCCGAGCGCAGCCGGGACCTAGCCCAAGACCGGATCTCGCCCAGCCGGGTCTGGGCCAGCCGGGTCTGGGCCAGCCGGGTCTGGGCCAGCCGGATCTAGAGCAGCCGGATCTAGAGCAGTGACGCCAGCGCCGCCAGCGCGGCGACCGGTCCGTCGACCACACAGTCGGCCTGTTCCAAGAGTGCCGGGGGCGCTTCGGTGCTGTGCACCCCGACCTTCACCACCGTGCGGCCCTCGGCCCTCAGGGCATCGAGCGCGGCGAAGGCGGGCAGGTCGCCCAGATCGTCGCCCACGAAACACGCCGAGGCCAGGTCGCCGACCTGTTCACGCACCGCCGTGCCCTTGTCGAGGTCGACCGGCGGGTGCAGTTCCACCGACATACGCGCTGCCCGCACGTGCAGGCCGTGCTCCGTGGCCAGCGACCGGGCCCATGCCTCCACGGCGTCCCGAGTGCCCGGTTCGCCCCGATAGTGCAACGTGAGGCTCAAACCCTTCGGTTCCACTGCCATGCCACCGGGACCCCGGGTCTGCGAGGCCTCGGTGGCCTTGGCCACCGCCTCGCGCCAGCCCTCGAGCCCCTCGCGCACCTCGTAGAGCCCGTTGCGCACGGTCTCGAGGCCGTACAGCCCGCTGAGCACCACCGTGGGGGGCAGGAGGGGAGTCAGGAACGACACCGGCCGTCCCGAGATCACCGCGACCCGGCCATAGCGCCCGGCGAGCCGGCCGAGCACGTCGGCCGCTCCCGGCACGGGGCGGGCCTGGGCCGGGTCGCGCACGATCTCGGCCAGACTGCCGTCGAAATCGGTCAGCACTGCGGTCCGCTGCGGTTCGCGGCGCAGCGGCGCCAGGGCCGCCGCGGCCTCCACCGGGATCAGTTGCCGGCGGCGGTGGTGGCGGTGGTGCCGGAGCCGGGGGCACCCACATCCGGCCCGACCAGTACGACCACGTTGGCGTTCTTGATGCCGCCCGCCAACGGCGCGGGCAGGGTGGCGGGCAAGGGCTGCACCGAGGTGGCCGGATAACCCAATTGCGACACGATCAGGTCGGCGTCGGCCTTGTAGCCCGCTTGGTAGTACACGGCCGTGGCCACCACCGTCGACTTGGCATCCCCCGCGGGCAGGGTCGTGTAGTTGGCCGTCTGGAGGGCCTTGGCGACCGGGCCGGCGATGGCCTTTTTGGGGTCGACGCCGTTGAGAACGAGCACCCGAACCTCCGCCGGCGGGTGCGCCACCTCGGCCGCCGTGGTCGGCGTGATGCGCGTGCCGGCGGTGGTGGTGCTGGTGGCGCCGGTCTTGGTGCCTCCGCCACTGGAGGCGACCAGTGGTCCGCCGTTGTCGAAGCTGTTGAACAGCAAGATGGCGCCGATGGCCACGGTGACGAGCACCAGCGCCACGCCCTTGCCGGCGGGGGTGCCTCCGGACTGGGCGGGTCGCCGTCGGGTTGCGGTCATCGTTGCGATCCTCCGGTTTGTCGGCCCACGGAAGAGGAGCGGGTGCCACTCCACCGAACCCACGCCGGCCTCGAGTTCTCAGAGGCTCGTGCAGGAGAGGCCATTACCGTCAGGCTTGCCGACCGTGGTGCCGCGAAGCAAGCACCCTCATCGGTACGCTTCGCCGCTCCCGCCCGAGTAGCTCAGTTGGTCAGAGCAGGCGCCTTGTAAGCGTCAGGTCGTCGGTTCGATTCCGACCTCGGGCTCTGAGCGCCCGCCGGGGCTCGGCGAGCCGGCTTCAGCGCAGATCGATGACGAGGTCGTCGGCGCGCTCGGCCTCGGCCTCGTTGCTGAGGTGAGTCTCGAGCTTGCGCTTGATCCGCTGCAGGGCGTTGTCGATCGACTTCACGTGGCGATCGAGCTGCACGCCGATCTCCTGGTAGCTCTTGCCCTCGACGTAGAGCCGCAGCACGTCGACCTCGAGGCCGGAGAGCATCTCGGCCATGGAGAGGCGCATGGCGGCCATGCGCTCCTTGGCGACGATGTCCTCGGCCGGGTCGGCCGCCTGATGTGACTCGAGCAGCTCATCCACGTTGCGCTCGGCGGACTCGTCGCCCGGCCGGGAAGAACCGGAGATCGAGACGTACTGGTTCAGCGGCTGGTGCTTCTGACGGGTGGCCGTCTTGATGGCGGTGATGATCTGGCGGGTGATGCAGAGCTCGGCGAACGCCCGGAAACTCGCCTGGTGTTCGGGGCGGAAGTCGCGGGCGGCCTTGTAGAGGCCGATGAGGGCTTCCTGCTCGATGTCGTCGGCGTCGCCACCCACCAGGAAGTATCCCCGGCTCTTCGCCCTGGCAAACCGCCGGTAGCGGTCGAGGAGGGCTTCGAGGGCTTTGTGATCCCCCGCCTGGGAGAGCGCTGCAAGCTCGTCATCAGCCAATTCGGTAGGGCTACGAAGGATCACAGGATTCTCCCGGAGTGGTACGGCGTGGTGGTGTGACGGTTACAAGGGGTGAGCACTTGTGCCTAGTCATGTTGAACCACGCCACAGGCCGCGTGTCAACCGTCACATACCGGACATCATGGATTTCCGGGGGAATTTCTTTCGGACAACGGTCTGTTCTCGGTCGGAATGGGTCATCCCTTGAGAACGTCGCCAGACTTTTTTGACTAGTCAGTACGAGCGGGGTCGGGCAGAGCACCCGTCCGGCCCGCGACAGTGCGGATAGGCGGCCGCATCACTGTGCGCGGTGGCGAGCCACTTCATAGGTGGCGATGGCCGCGGCGGCGGCGACGTTCAGGGAGCTCAGGCGACCTCGGAGCGGGATGCCGACCAGCACGTCGCAACGCTTGCGCACCAGCGGCGAAAGACCGCGACCCTCGGCACCCAGGACCAGCACGACCGGCTCGGAGGCAAGTGGCAGGTCGCTGATCAGGCGATCTGCCCCCGCATCGAGGCCGATCACCCACATCCCCAGGGCCTTGGCCCGTTCCAGCGCCGCCGGCAGGCCCGGCACCACCGCCATCGGCATGTGTTCGATGGCGCCCGCCGCTGCCTTCGCCACCGTGGGTGTCACGTGAACCGACCGGTGCCTGGGAAGGATGAGCCCCGTGACCCCGGCGCATTCCCCCGAACGGATCAGCGCCCCCAGGTTGCCGGGATCGGTCACCCCGTCGACCGCCACCAGGAACGGCGCTGCGTCGTTCAGGCCCCGGGCGCGGCAGAGATCGTCGAGATCGGCCTCGTGCAGGGGCTCGCACCGGGCCAGCACGCCCTGGGGTGCTTCGCTACGGGCGGCCGCATCGAGCTTGCCGGCGGAGACCACCTTCACCGGCACCCGCAGGTCGCCGGCCAGTTCCGCCAGATCGGCCAGTGTGCCCCGGTCATTGTCGAGCCAGAGTTCGTACACCTTGCGGTTGCCCGCCACCAGCAGCTCGCGCACCGCCTGGCGGCCTTCGACCTGCTCTCCGCCCAGGCCCTTCTGGCGGGCGCCCTCGGCCCGACCCTCACCTTGGGCGGCGGACCGGCGCGGTGGCTTGCCCGGGGATCTCCCGGCCCCGGCGCGCCCAGTCGCAGGTTTGGGGGCGGCCCGGGACGGCTTCACCGGTTGGCGACGAGGAGGGCGGTTGCCCATGCGGCCACCCCCTCTCCACGTCCGAGCGCGCCGAGCCCCTCGGCCCGCTTGCCCTTGACCCCGACCGGGGCGCCAACCACTGCCTCCAACGCCGCCACCATCTCGGCGCGGCGGAGAGCGAGTGTGGGTCGCTCGCACACCACGGTGCAGTCGACGTTGGCGACCGACCATCCTTCCGCCCGCACTCGGGCCACGGCCCGGGCCAGCAGCTCGAGGGAGTCGGCACCGGCGAAGGTGGGATCGGTGTCGGGGAACAACATGCCGATGTCGCCCAGCGACGCTGCGCCGAGCAGGGCATCGGTCACTGCGTGGGCGATGGGGTCGGCATCGCTGTGGCCCTGCAGGCCGCGCTCGCCGGGAAAGGTGACCCCGCCCAGCACTAGGGGTCGATCCGGATCGTCACTGAAGGGGTGCACGTCGAATCCGTTCCCGACCCGCATGCTCCCCATCATGGACGTCATGGCCGTCTCCCGGTCACGCCGCCACGATCACTGCGCCCCCCGAGGCGCTTCGGTGCGATCCTCATACCGGCATCGGCGCTCATCCCAGGAACAGACCGGCAATTCGCAGGTCTGTCGGGGTCGTGATCTTGAGGTTGCGTTGGTCACCTTCGATCACCGCGACCGTGCCGCCGGCCAACTCCACCAGCGAGGCGTCGTCGGTGGCGTCGGCATCGTCGCGGTGCGCGGCGCGTAGCGCCTCGGCGCGGAACGCCTGCGGAGTCTGCACGGCCACGAGGCGGCTGCGGTCGACCGTGCCGCCATCGAGGCTCCGCAGGGTGTCGACGACGGGGAGGGCGGGCACGGCGGCATCGGCCCCGGCCCGCACGGCCGCCACCACTGCGTCGAAGAGCGCCCGCGAGGCCAGGGGCCGGGCGCCGTCGTGCACCACGATGATCTCGGCATCGGCGGGCACCGCGGCGAGGCCTGCTCGCACCGAGGCCGAACGGGTGGCGCCACCGACCACGACGAGGTCCGCTCCGGGCTCGGGCTCGCCCTCGTGCTCTGCGGGCACCACCATCACCACGCCGTCGGTGGCCACCCGGGCGGCCTGGCGGGCCCAGTCGAGCACCCGGCGGCCGCGTAGGACTTCGTACTGCTTCGGACCGCCGAAGCGTTGCCCTGAGCCGGCCGCTACCACGATCGACCACACGCTCATCGCGGCACCGTCCGGGGTCGGCACGGGAGGGCGCCGTTCAGCCCGGCATGCGTCGGTTCGCGCCGCCAGCGGCGGTGGTGGAGGTGTTGCACCCGCATGGACTATCACGAACCCCGCTACCGTCACCGGGCATGGGAGCGAGCGAACTGCTGCGCGGCGTCGAGATGTTCGCCGGGCTCGAGGACGGCGAACTGGCGTTGCTGTCCGATCTGGCCGAATCCCGAGAGCTTCGACGAGGCGACGTGCTCTTCGCGGAAGGAGACGACGCCGAGGAGATGTTCGTCGTGGAACGGGGCCGGGT
>JANMIX010000517.1:0-1818 GCA_031376015.1 Acidimicrobiia bacterium
GTGCCAAATGTCACGCGATCAGCGCCAAGAAAAGGTTTTCTTTCCGCAAGGCGCATGATGTTTGCTGGGTTTGGGAATCACCTCGCTGTGATTCCCGTTGAGGCCCCTTGCCATGAGTGACTCCGTCGGTCAATACCTGAATCAAATCGGGCTCGTACCCCTCCTCACCGCCCTTGAGGAGCGCGAGCTCTCCCAAGTCATCGAGAAGGGCCAAGCGGCGCGTGAACGCCTGGCCCAGGGCGAGAACTCCCTGGAGCTCCGCAGAGCCGCCTCGGCGGCGGCGGCGGCCAAGGACCGCTTCATCCGGGCCAATCTCCGCCTCGTCGTGAGCATCGCCCGGCGTTATCCCCTACCCCAGGGGATGGAACTGCTGGATCTGATCCAGGAGGGCAACCTCGGGCTCGAGCACGCGGTCGACAAGTTCGACTGGCGCAAGGGCTTCAAGTTCTCCACCTACGCCACGTTCTGGATCCGTCAGTCGATCGGTCGTGCTCTCGACCAGAAGGCCAGCCTGGTGCGCCTCCCCGGCGATCGCTCGGCCAGCCTCCGGGCTGCGCTGCGAGCCGTGTCGGGGGCCGCAGAGGATCTCGACGACGAACATGCCGAGCTGCACCGGCTCACCACCCCCACCTCGCTCGACCGTCCGGTCGGCGATGACGCCGGCACGCAGCTCGTCGACCTGGTCGCCGATGCGAAGCCCAGCCCGGAAGAGATTGTGGTGGGCAGGGAGCAGGAAGCCCTGGTCACCAACCTCCTCGACGTGCTCGACAGCCGAGCCCGTTGGGCGGTCGAGCAGCGCTTCGGCCTCACCGACGGCCGTAAGAAGTCGTACCGAGAGGTGGGCGAAGGCCTCGGGGTGACCGCAGAAGCGGCGCGCCGGCTGGTCAAGCGGGCCGTGAACACCGTGCGCGAAGAGGCCGCCGCCCGCGTCGACGCCGCCTGATCGACGGTCCTGACCAGTTCGGGCGGCGAATTCGGCTTTGCCTGGAGCAGGCATCAGCGGCAACGCTTCGGTGATGCCTTCGACGTGGTCACCCGGCTCTTGGCGGGAGTTCGCCGCGGCGCAACAGCCTGATTGGCCCGATCACGGGGCGTTTGAGCGCGTCCAGAAGACGCTGTCCTCACTGCCCCCTCTCGTGTTCGCCGGCGAGGCGCGGCGACTCACCGCCGATCTGGCCACGGTGGCCAACGGGGAGGCGTTCCTCCTTCAAGCCGGCGACTGCGCCGAGTCGTTCGACTCGTTCTCGGCCGATCAGATCCGCGACAAGCTCAAGGTCATCCTGCAGATGGCCGTGGTGCTCACCTACTCCTCGGGCGTGCCCGCGGTGAAGGTCGGCCGGATCGCCGGCCAGTTCGCCAAGCCACGCTCGGAGCCGATGGAGGAGATCGACGGCGTCAGCCTGCCGTCCTTCCGCGGCCACCTGGTGAACGACATCGCGTTCACGTCCGCAGCCCGCACGCCGGATCCGGAACGACTCCTCACCGCCTATCACCAGGCATCGTCGACGCTGAACCTGCTGCGCGCCTTCACCAAGGGCGGCTTCGCCGATCTGTCACGAGTCCACCAGTGGAACCAGGACTTCGTGGCCTCCAGCCCCTCGGGGCAGCGCTACGAGGCACTCGCCGGGGAGATCGAGCGAGCCCTGCGCTTCATGAAGGCCTGCGGCTTCGCCACCGAGAACGAGCCCAAGCTGCATGAGGTCGACTTTTTCACCAGCCACGAAGCGCTGATCCTGGGTTACGAAGAAGCCCTCACCCGGCGGGATTCGCTCACCGGCGACTGGTACGACTGCTCGGCCCACATGCTCTGGATCGGCG
>JANMIX010000535.1:0-2487 GCA_031376015.1 Acidimicrobiia bacterium
CCGGGCGGCGGCACCGAAGCCCCCGACGACCGCGGCGACGTCGTCGGCCTCCATCCACTTGGGGACCTCGCGGGTGGCCACCTCGGGCACCCGGGAAGGTGCCCACAACGGGGCCTGGCTGTAGGCGCTGGAGCCCTGCCCGCCGGCGTGCCCGAGTGCCGCCAGCACCGTTGCGCCTTCGCCGTGGCAGGCCTGGGCCACCGCCGTCCAACCCTCGGCGCTCTCGGTGGCCAGGGGGCAGCGTTCATAGGGCCAGTCGCTGGCGTGGACCGACGCCTCCTCGACCACGATCAGGCCGGCACCGCCCTGGGCCCGGCGCCGGTAGTAGGCGACGTGGCGATCCGAGATGCTGCGCCGGCGCGCCAGGTTCGTCTCATGGGGCCCGAACACGATCCGGTTCCGGACCGTGCGGGAGCCGAGCACGATGTTGTCGAGCAGCCGCATGCGGGTCGTCATCTTCGCGGGGCCGGCCCGCCGATGCCGAACCGGAACGCGCTCAGAGGGCGGCGGATCGGCGTCCGAGCCGCACCGGCACGCTGTGGCCCACTCCGGCGTCCGGCCGCGATCCGCCCGCCACCGCCGCCAGCGCCGTCTCTCCGTGACCGAGCACGCACTCGGGATCAGGGCCGTCCAGCGGCAGGCCGGTGAAGAACTTGGCCGCCATGCAGCCCCCCTGGCAGGCGTCGTAGGAACCGCAGGAGGCGCACGCCCCCGCCGAGGTCGGTTCGCGCAACTCACGGAACAGGTCCGAGTCCTGCCAGACGCCTCGGAACCCGCCGGGGTCGAGCACCGAGCCGGCCCGGAACTCGTCATGGAGCACGAACGGACAGGCGTACACGTCGCCCAGCGGGTCGATGAGGCAGACGACCCGTCCTGCCCCGCACAGGTTCAGTCCGGGCAGCGCTTCGCCCAACGCCGAGAGGTGGAAGAAAGAATCGCCGGTGAGCACGTCGGGACGCGCCGAGAGCCAGTGGTACAGGTCGACCTGCTGGGCCGCGGTGGGGTGCAGTTCGGCCCAACTGTCGGCGCCCCGCCCGGAGGGACGCAGGCGGGTCAGGCGCAGTTGGGCGCCGTAGTGGGATGCCAGGTCGGCGAGGGCGTCGAGCTGGCCGGCGTTCTGGCGGGTGACGACGACGGAGATCTTGAACGGGCCGAACCCGGCGCCGGCCAGATGGTCCATGGCCTGGCGAGCCGCTGCGAATGAGCCCTCGCCCCGCACGGCGTCGTTGGTGGCCGCATCGGCGCCGTCGATGGAGATCTGCACGTCGACGTACTCGGTGCCCGTCAGGCGCTCCGCCCGGGCCGCGGTCATGGTGGTGCCGTTGGTCGAGAACTTCACGCCCACGTCGTGACCGACCGCGTAGTCGACGAGCTCCCAGAAGTCGCTCCGGATGGTGGGCTCGCCCCCGCCGATGTTCACGTAGAACACCTGCATGGCCTGCAGTTCGTCGATGACGGCCATCGCCTGGGCGGTGTCGAGTTCGGCGGGGTCGCGCCGGCCCGAGGACGACAGGCAGTGGATGCAGGCCAGGTTGCACCCGTAGGTGAGTTCCCAGGTCAGGCAGATGGGCGCGTCGAGGCCACGCTTGAGCTCCTCGGTGAGGGGGCTGGATCCGCTCACGCCGCGTCGATTCCCCGGCGCACGGCGCTTGCGGGACCGCGGGGGCGGATCACTTCGGACTGGGCCAGTGAGGCCAGCGCGGTACGGAAGGCGGGCCAGCGACCGGGCGCCACCGCGGTGGCCGACAGGGCGTCATCCACCGTGGCGAACTCGCCCAAGCGGCGCACCACCTCGACGAGTTCGGGTGCCCGCAGGAAGGTGAGCCGGCGGTTGCCGTAGTGGTAGGCGAGCGCCCCGAACGGCTCGGGCCGGAGCGCCACCTGGGGGTGGAGCTCCCACGCCCCGGTCAATAGACCCCACACATTCCGTCGATGGAGATCTCCTCCACCAGCAGTTCGTCGCTCACGAGTTCGTCGTTCACGGCGTCGCTCCGGGGGGCGCCGGGGGGCGTGGCTGCGCCGGCGTGGGCGGACGTGGCTTCGTCGTTGACTTCGGTGATCGCCATGGGCGAACCCTACCGTCCCCCCTCCGGTCATTCCGCGCCGAGGGCGCGGGCCAGCACCGGTATCAATTCCACGATCTCCCGGGCGCAGGCCTCGAACACGGGCTCGTCGCCTCCGCCGGGATCCACGACCTCCTCCCAGTCCTCGAGCTCCAACGCATCGAGCCCGAGCGAGGTGATCCGGGTGGCGAGCGGCACGCCCGGCTACCGGCACTCGCCCGACAACGAGCGCTGGGTGCGAGCCACGCTCGAGCTCGTCCGCGCCTGCGACGCGGCGGGAGCCGCGCTCGTGGTGACCGGCACCTCGCTGGACAAGGAGGACACCCCAGCGGATGCCTACGCCGCCGCGAAGGTGCGCCTCTGGAAGGAGCTCGGCCCGGCGGTCGAAGCCGGCGCGCTGACCTGGGTGCGCCCGTACTACGTG